>DASQDS010000116.1:0-1704 GCA_035634075.1 Pilimelia sp.
CATCTGGCCCGCCCACGGGTCGCCGTCCGCCAGCAGGGCCGGCGCGGTACGGACGGTGAAGTCGCGGGGGGAGACGCTCGCCAGCTCCGCCCAGGGCACGGGGAACGACACCGGCGTGCCCGGCCGGATGCGCGGGCTGTACGCGGCCACCACCGTCGCGCCGCCCGCCCGGGTGGAGTCCAGGAACACCTTGCCGCCCCGGTCCTCCCGGATGAACGCCGTGGTGGCCAGGGCCGGATCGATCCGCTCCGCCCGCGCGGCGAGCGCCCGGGTCGCCGCCGCGACCTCCTCGATGGTCGCCTCCGGCGCCAGCGGGACGAAGATGTGCACGCCCTTGGACCCGCTGGTCTTGACCGCGCCGGCCAGGCCCGCCTCGGCCAGGGCCTGGCGCACCAGCTCCGCGGCGCGCACGACCGGCCCGAACGCGTCGCCCTCCGGCGGGTCCAGGTCCAGCACCAGGTGGGACGGGTGCGCGACGCTGTCGACCGTGCTCAGCGTCGGGTGGTACTCCACGGCCCGCTGGTTGGCGAACCACAGCAGCGTCCGCCGGTCGTTGCACAGCGCGTACGCGATCTCGCGGCGGGAACTCTCCGCCCACAGCCGCACCGTCGGCACCCACGGCGGGGTGTACGTCGGGACGTTCTTCTGCATGAACGGCGCCTGCCCGGCGCGGACCCGGAGCACCGACAGCGGCCGGTCCCGCAGCTGGGGGATGATCCGGTCCCGCACGGCGTCCAGGTAGTCCACCAGGTCACCCTTGGTTGCGTCCGCCCCGTCGAACAGGGGCTGGTCGAGGTTGGTCAGCGCCACCCCGGCCCGCTCCGCCTCCGCGCCACTCATCCGATCACCATCCCATGCCGGCGCAGCTCAGGCGAGGGCCGCGCGCCCCGCCGGATGGAAGAGGTCATCGGTCCTCCCAGCGCTGCTAAGACGGGAACTGGGACCGCCGCGAGCCTACGACGCGGCCGGCCCGTCCGGCAGGATGAGGCCGTGGACACCGAACGCCTCTTCTCGTACGGGACCCTCCAGCAGCGCGAGGTCCAGCTCGCCAACTTCGGCCGCGAACTGCGCGGCAACCCGGACGCCCTGCCGGGGTACCGGCTGTCCATGGTGGAAATCGGCGACCCCGCGGTCGTCGCGGTCAGCGGCGCCGCGCTGCACCCCATCGTCGCGCCGAGCGACGACCCGCGCGACGAGGTACCCGGCACCGTCTTCGCGGTCTCGCCGGCGGAGCTGGCCGCCGCGGACGAGTACGAGGTCGCCGACTACGTCCGCGTCGCCGCGCCGCTGAAGTCGGGCACCGCGGCCTGGGTGTACGTGCGGGCCGCCCAACATCCATCGGCGTCGCTGTAGACTCCCGGCCGTGCGCCGCCCGCCGTCCCGCTCGACCGGGATCGCCGTGACCGGGATCGCCGCGACCCGTATCGCCCTGACCGGGATCGTCGTGACCCGTATCGCCGTGACCGGGATCCTCGTCGCGCTGCTGGCGGCCTGCGGCACGACCGGCCCGGGCGGCACGGCGCAGGAAACCGGCACGGGACCGCAAGCCGGCACGGCGTCGCAAAACGGCACGGGACCACCGACCGGCACGCCGGGTTCAAGCCCGCCGGCCGGCGGGCCGGCGGTCAGCGGGCCGGCGGTCAGCGGGCCGGCGGTCAGCGGCATCGCGGGCTTCGGCCGGGGGGTGGCCCCGCCCGCCACGCC
>DASQDS010000117.1:0-3584 GCA_035634075.1 Pilimelia sp.
GCACGGCGCAGTCCGGCACGGCGCAGTCCGGCACGGCGCAGTCCGGCACGGCGCAGTCCGGCACGGCGCAGCCCGATGCCACGCCGCCGGGCGGTACGCCGGCCGGCGGGGCGCCGGGCGCGCTGGGTGCCGAGCTGGAGGCGCTCCGGGGCGAGCTGGAGGAGCGCACCCGCGACCTGCAGCGGGTCACCGCCGAATACGCCAACTACCGCAAGCGGGTCGACCGCGATCGCGGGGTCGCGGCGGAGCAGACCACCGGCGCCGTACTGGGGACGTTGCTGCCGATCCTGGACGACCTCGACCGAGCCCGCGACCACGGCGACCTGGTCGGCCCGTTCGGGGTGGTGGCCGAGCAGCTCACGGCGGCGACGGCGAAGTTGGGCCTCACGGCGTTCGGGGAGAAGGGCGACCCGTTCGACCCGACGCGCCACGAGGCGGTGGCACACCGCACGTCCGCGGAGGTCAGTGAGCCGACGTGCGTCGAGGTGATGCGCCGCGGCTACCTGCTCGGCGAGCGGATGCTGCGGCCGGCGCTGGTCGCCGTCGCGGACCCGGAGTGAACCGGGCCGGCGGCCCCGCGCCGGGCGGCCGCACCAGCGATCTGACGGTCGGGGGATCCGGGACTCGTGTCCCGGATCCCCGGGGCAGCGAGGAGTGCGCGTGAGTTCCAAGGACTGGCTGGAGAAGGACTTCTATGCCGTCCTCGGCGTGTCCAGGTCAGCCCCGGCGGACGACATCAAGAAGGCGTACCGCAAGCTCGCCCGCGAGCTGCACCCGGACCGCAACCCCGGCAACCCGCAGGCCGAGGAGCGGTTCAAGGCGGTGTCCGAGGCGTACGGCGTGCTGTCCGACGACAAGCAGCGCAAGGAGTACGACGAGATGCGGGCCCTGTTCGGGTCCGGTGCCTTCCGGCGCAACGCCCGGGCCGGCGGCGGGGCGGGCGGCGGCTTCGACCCGTCCGACCTGTTCGGCGGGCTGGGCAACCCGGGGGCCGGGGACCGCCGGTTCGGCGGCGCCGGCTTCTCGGACCTGTTCAGTTCGATCTTCTCCGGTGGCGGCGCCGCCGGGCCGGGCACCGCCCGGCGCGCCGCCGACCGGGGCCGCGACGTCGAGACCGAGGTGGTCATCGACTTCGCCGACGCGGTCCGCGGCACCACCATGCCGCTGACCCTGCGGGCGCCCGGTGTGTGCGAAACGTGCCGGGGCACCGGGGCGAAGCCCGGCACCCAGCCGCGGCGCTGCCCCCAGTGCCACGGGGCCGGCCTGGTCACCCGGAACCAGGGCTCGTTCAGCTTCTCGGAGCCCTGCCGGGAGTGCCAGGGCGTGGGCACGGTGGTGGACGAGAAGTGCCCGGAGTGCCGCGGCACGGGCGGCGTCACCAAGGCTCGTACGCTGACGGTCCGCTTCCCGCCCGGCGTCGCGGACGGCCAGCGCATCCGCCTGGCTGGCCGGGGGGAGCCCGGCGCCCGCGGCGGTCCGGCGGGCGACCTGTTCGTCACCGTCAAGGTGCGCCCGGACACGCTGTTCGGCCGGTCCGGCGACGACCTCACCCTCACCGTGCCGATCACCTTCGCCGAGGCCGTGTTCGGCACCGACCTGAAGGTGCCCACGATGGACGGTGCCGTCACGCTCCGCGTCGCGCCCGGTACGCCGAGCGGCCGCACCCTGCGGGTCCGCGGCAAGGGCGTGGTGCGCCGCAACGGGCAGGCCGGGGACCTGCTGGTGTCCGTGGACGTCGTCGTGCCGGAGCGGCTCTCGCCGGCGGCGAAGGCGGCCCTGGAGTCCTTCGCCGAGCAGGTGCCGGCGGCGCCGCGCGAGCACCTGGACGCCCGGGTCCGCCGGGTGTGAGGGAGTGGGAGGCGGCAGGATGGACGCGGAGTTCTCGATCACGGTCGAGCATGCCTCGGACGCCAAGGTCCTGATCATCTCTGTGGCCGCCCGGATGGCCGGCATGCACCCGCAGACGCTGCGCCAGTACGACCGGATGGGGCTCGTGCAGCCGGGCCGCGCGCCCGGGGGCGGGCGCCGCTACAGCGTGCGCGACGTCGCCGTCCTGCGCGAGATCCAGCGGCTGAGCCAGTCCGACGGTGTGAACCTCGCCGGCATCAAGCGGATCATCGGCCTGGAGCAGCTCGTCGTGGACCTGCAGGAGCGCCTGGCGGCCGCCGAGGAACAGCTGCACGCGGCGTACCGCCGGATCGCCGAGTTGGAGGCAATGGGTCCGTACGCCCGGCGTGATCTCGTCCCGAGCACCCGCCCGGAGACCGCGCTGGTCGTGTGGCGTCCCCGAAAGCCCGGCGACACGCGCTGAGCAGCCGTGGGAGCGTGCCCACCGGGCGGTGAAGAACTCGCCGTTCGGCTGCGATACCGGACCTGCCCTCGTTACGGTGACGGTGGTCAGGGGGTTCTTCGTGGACCGGGCCACGTCAGCGGCCGAAGGGGGCAGTCATGGGGATCGCGGACTCGTTCAAGGATCTGGCCGAACGGGCCAAGGACAAGCTGAGCAGCCACCACACCGACACCGAGACCGACACCGCGATGACGGGCGGCATCGACAGCGTGGGTGACAAGTTCGACAACGCGACAGGCGACCGGTTCGGCGGAACCGCCGACCGCATGCAGGGTTTGAACGAGCGGATCGACGACTTCACCGGCGCCGACCAGACCGCCCGGCACAACCGGGACGTCAGCGGCGCCTGACGCCGGCACCATCCGGCGCGAAGGCGGCGCCGCCGCGGTGCCTACCGCGGTGGCGCCGCCGTCTTCGCGTCAGCCGACCAGCGCGGGCGCCGGCCGGGGCGGCTCCGGCGCCGGGCGCTGCCGGTGGCCCGGCCACCAGGCCCGGCGTCCCAGCAGCCCGAGCAGCGCGGGGGCCAGGACCACCCGGATCACGGTCGCGTCAATGATCACGGCGGCGGCCAGGCCCACCCCGATCATCCGGACCAGCGTGTCGTCGATGGCGGCGAACGCCACGAACACCGACGCCATGATGGCCGCCGCCGCGGTGATGACCCGGCCGGTCCGGGCCAGGCCCGTCACCACCGCCCGGTAGGGGTCGGCGCCGCCGGCGTGCGCCTCCCGGATCGCCGAAAGCAGGAACACCTCGTAGTCCATCGACAGCCCGAAGAGCACCGCGAACAGGAACATCGGCACGATCGACAGGATCGGCACCGGCTTGTCGACGCCGAGGAGTGACAGCCCCCAGCCCCACTGGAAGACCGCCACCAGCACCCCGTACGCGGCGCCGATCGACAGCAGGGTCAGCAGTGCCGCCTTGAGCGCGACCAGCGGCGCCCGGAACATCGCGATGAGCAGCAGTGTCGCGGCGAGCACCACCCCGAACACGACCCAGGGCAGGCGCCCCGCCACGGTGTCGGCCATATCGATCATGAAGCCGGTCTGCCCGCCGACGTACGCGGCGGCGCCGGTGTCCGCCAGCGCCGCCGGGGCGAGGGTGTGCCGGATCCGGTGCACCAGGTCGGTGACCTCGGCGTCCTGCGGCGCGTGCCGCGGCACCACGGTCAGGAGCGTCACCCGCCCGTCGTCGCTGGGCACCGGCGGCGTGGCCACCGCGACCTCCGGGT
>DASQDS010000118.1:0-2010 GCA_035634075.1 Pilimelia sp.
GGCGTGCGGCGGTCCGGCACCGACCGGCCGGTCGGCGAGGTCCTCCACCCGACTCAGCACGCCGACGGTCAGCGGCTTGCCGCACTCGGGGCAGCTGCCGTCCGCCGCGCGGGTTCGCTCGGGCGGCCAGTTGACCGCGCACGCCCGGTGCCCGTCGGCGTGGTACTTGCCCTCCTCCGGGAAGAACTCCACGGTGCCGTGCAGCCCGTCGCCCGTGCGCAGCGCCTCGCGGACCGCGTAGTAGTCGCGGTCGCAGCCGAAGACTGTGGCCTCCCGGCCCAGGGCCGGCGGGGAGTGGGCGTCCGAGTTGGACACCAGGCGGTACGCGTCCAGGCTGGACACCCGCCAGTTCATCGCCGGGTCGGAGGAGAGGCCGGTCTCCACGGCGAAGATGTACCCGGCCAGGTCGGCGTAGCAGTCGGCGATCGCGTCGAAGCCGGACTTGGAGCCCAGGGCGGAGAACCACGGCGTCCAGATGTGCGCCGGCACGAGATACCCGTCCGGGCTGGCGGTGAGCGTGATGTCCAGCAGGTCCCGGGAGTCCAGGCCGAGGATCGGGCGGCCGTCCGCGGCCAGGTTGCCCACCCGGCCGAGCGCGGCGTTGAACCGCGCCACCGCGTCCAGGTCGGGCAGGTAGACCAGGTGGTGCACCTTGCGCGTACGGTCGTCCCGCTTGTAGATGGTGGAGATTTCCACCGACAGCATGAACCGGGGCGCGTGGTCGCCCGCCACCGCCAGCCGGGGCGGCAGCTTGCGGTCCACGTCGGCCTGCAGATCGGGGCGCAGCCGGTAGAGGCCCGGCTCGGCCGGCACGAGCGCCTCCCGCAGGTGGTCGTGCCACGCCGGGTGGGTGAAGTCCCCGGTGCCCAACAGCGCGATGCCTTTGCGCCGCGCCCACCAGGCCAGGTTGGGCAGGTCAAGGTCGCGGCTGCACGCGCGGGAATACTTGGAATGGATGTGCAGGTCGGCGACGAAGCGTGCGGTCGGCGGGCCGCCCGGAGCTGTGGCGCTGAACGGAGGCACGCCGCATCCTGTCACGGGCCGCCACGCCACGCCGGCATGCCACGCGCGAGGGTGAGATTTCCCGCCCCAGGGGCGGCGCTTCGCGGCTGACCGGCGCGCCCTGCGCGAGATCTTGGTCCGCCGGCCACCGTTTCGGGGGGTCGCGGGTCCAAGATCTCGGGTGCCGTCCTACGGGGTGCGGAGGTCCACCACACTGACCTGGGGTGGGGCGCCGACCCGGACGGGCGGGCCCCAGAAGCCGGCGCCGTTGGTGACGTACACCTTGGTGCCGTCGACCTCGCCGAGCCCGGAGACGACCGGCTGCTGGAGTTTGACCAGGTAGTGGAACGGCGCCAGCTGCCCGCCGTGGGTGTGCCCGGACAGTTGCAGGTCGACGCCGTACGTCGCCGCCTCCCGGGCCTGGATGGGCTGATGGGCGAGCAGCACCACCGGCCGCCCGGTGTCCCGGCCGCCGAGCGCCGCGGCGAAGTCCGGGCCGGTGGCCGGGACGACCATCTCGCCGGCTATGTCGTTCACACCGGCCAGGTCGAGGCCGTCCACCTCGAGGCGTTCGTTCTGCAGCACCCGCATGCCCAGCCGGGGCAGCTCGCGCAGCCACGGCTCGGCGCCGGAGTAGTACTCGTGGTTGCCGGTCACGAAGAACACGCCGCGCGGGGCGCGGATCCCGCGCAGCGGTGCGGCGGCGGCGCCCAGCTCCGCCACGGTGCCGTCGACCAGGTCGCCCACCACGGCGACCAGGTCGGCACCGGTGCTGTTGATCACTTCGACGATCCGCTCGGCGTGCGCCCGGCCGGCGAGCGGCCCGAGGTGGATGTCGGAGACGACGGCGATCCGGAAGCCGTCCATCGCCCGGGGCAGCTTGGCCAGCGGCACCTGCACCCGGTCCAGCCGGGGCGCGCCAAGGGCGGTGCGCATCCCGTACCCGGTGATGCCGGCCGCCGTGAGACCGGCGAAGATCGCCGCGCCGCGGGCCAGCAGCAGCCGCCG
>DASQDS010000119.1:0-3341 GCA_035634075.1 Pilimelia sp.
TGGCGCGGGCCGCCGCCGGCCATCGTCGCTGGCATGGCAGAGACAACCGTCGCCCTGGTCACCGGGGCGAACAACGGGACCGGGTACGAGGTCGCGCGGCAGTTGGCCGGCCAGGGGGTGACCGTGCTGCTGGGCGCGCGGGACCACGGTCGCGGCCAGGCCGCCGCCGACGCGCTGCGGGCCGAGGGGGCGGCGGTGACGTTCGTGCCGCTGGACGTCACCGACGCGGATTCGGTCAGCGCCGCGGCGACCGCGGTCGAGCGGGCGCACGGGCGGCTGGACATCCTGGTCAACAACGCCGGCATCCTGGCGGAGAGCGGTCCGGCGCCGAGCGCTGCGACGCCGGAGGTGCTGCGGCGCACGTACGAGACCAACGTGGTCGGCGTTTTGGCGGTGACCAACGCGATGCTGCCGCTGCTGCGCCGCTCGCCCGCCGCTCGCATCGTCAACCTGTCCAGCGAGCTGGGCTCCCTCACCCTCACCACCACGCCGGGCACGCACTACGCCGCGTACCCGCTGGTGGCGTACAACTCATCGAAGAGCGCGGTGAACGCACTGACCGTCAGTTACGCCAACGAGCTGCGGGACACGGGCATCACAGTCAATTCGGTGACGCCCGGATACTGCGCGACGGACCTCAACGGGCACAGCGGGCCACGCAGCGCCGCTGAGGGCGCCGCCGTCGTGGTCGACCTGGCCATCCGGCCGACGGGCGCGGTGACCGGGGGGTTCTTCGGTGCCGAGGGGGTGCTGCCCTGGTGACCCGGTGATCCGCAAGATGGGGCGTCCGGCCTGGCCCCGGGTGCGGGTGCTGACCTTCCGGCGTACGCTGCCTGCGGCGGAACGCTAGCGGTAACGACCGGAGGTACTCGCGTGAGCGCCTCATTCCCCCGTGTGGACGGCACGTTCGGGGATGTCGCGCGCCGGTCCGGCGGGTGGGCCACCGGGCGACCGGATGGCTGAGTCGACGGACCCGCTGTTCACCGCGGATTTCAGCCGAGGGGACCTCGCCCAGCTGCGGCAGGCCGTCACCGCCCATGCGGGTCGGGCCGGCTTGACGGGCCAGCGGCTGGACGATTTCGTGCTCGCCGTCAACGAGGTGGTCACGAACGCCGTCCGGCACGCCGGCGGCCGCGGCCGGCTGCGGATGTGGGCGAACGACGAGGCGGTGTGCTGCGAAATCGCGGACGCCGGCGGTGGCATCCCGGCGGAGCGGTTGTTCCCGCAGCGTCCCCCGGCCGCCTCCACCGCGGGCGGGCGGGGGATCTGGATGGCCCGCCAGCTCTGCGACGAACTGGCGGTCGAGACGGGCCCGTCGGGCACGACGGTGTGCGTCCAGGCGCGCCTCGCGCACGCCCCCTGAGACGCACCCAAAGCGCGCACTCGGGTGCGCAGCGTGGCGGTTGATTAGCGGAGTCTTAAATCCTTCCCCACGGCATTCATAGGTGTGCTTGCTCACCCGGAACGGCCGGCGCGGTTTGGGTAAGCTGGCGCCGGCCTCCGCCCGGCGGCGCCCCCCCGGCGCCGGCGGTGGCCGCCGCCACCTCGCCCCGCGGTGGGGCGAGCCGGGATGACCCTCCGCGTGGTTCCGGCGAACCCGTCGGTCACCCGGTGCGGCCGACGGAAGGAACGACACACGTGTCAGTGACGGCACCCCTGCGCCGCCGGCTCTCGGTGGCGGTAGCGCTCGCCGCCGCCGCGGCGGTCTTCCTGACCGCCCCCGGCGGGCCGGTACGGGCGGAGCCGGGCGACGCCGTGGGCGGCGAGGGCGGCACGAAGACCCTCGCCCAGGTGCTGGATTCGGCCGGCCGTGGCTACCTGGACGCCAAGGCCACTTTGGACGCGTCGAAGAAGCGCCAGCTCGCGCTCAACCTGCAGCTCGGAGCCGCCCAGTCCCGCCTGGACGCCATGCTCGTCGAGGTGGGCGTGGTGGCCTCGGCCTCGTACCGGATCGGCCGGCTCAGCACGATGACCGCCCTGCTCAACAGCAGGTCCCCGGACGCGTTCCTGGAGCGCGCGGAGACCGCCGAGCTGCTCGCCCAGCGCGACGACGCGAAGCTGCGCGAGCTGAACGCGGCCCGGACGCAGTACCTGCGGGCCAAGGCCCGCGTCGACGCCGAGGTGAAGGAGCAGGCGAAGCAGGTTCAGATCATGAGGCGCAAGAAGAACGACGCCGAGCGGGCCCTCGTCGCCGTCGGCGGCCGGGCCACCGGCGGCTTCGTCAGCGCGTCCTCGCCGATCGCCAAGCCGGCCCCGCGCAACTCGGACGGCTCCTGGCCCAGGGAGTCCTGCATCATCGAGGACCCGACGCCCGCCTCCGGCTGCATCACGCCCCGGACGCTGCACGCCCTGCGGCAGGCCCAGGCGGCGGGCTTCAGGCGGTACGTCTCCTGCTTCCGCTCCGGTGGGCCGTACGAGCACCCGAAGGGCCGGGCCTGCGACTTCTCGTCCGAGCGGAACAGCTTCGGCGGCCACGCCACGGGCTCGGCCCGCCGGTACGGCAACGACCTCGCCGCCTACTTCGTCCGCAACGCGGACAAGCTCGGCGTGCTCTACGTGATCTGGTACAGGCAGATCTGGTTCCCCGGCAGCGGCTGGAAGTCCTACTCGGGCTCCGGCGGCGACCCGTCGAGCGACCACACGAACCACGTGCATTTGTCGCTGTACTGACCTAGTTCGCCCGTACCATGCCTGGCATGGACGACGACGTTGCACCCACCGCGGCGGCGCTGCCCAACGGGCTCGCCGCCGCGTTGGTGTTCCTGGCCAGTGGCGCCGTGCTGGTGCTCGAGATCGTCGCGCTCCGGCTGGTCGCCCCGTACGTCGGGGTGACGCTGCAGACCAGCAGCTCGGTGATCGGCGTGGCGCTGGGCGCCATCGCCTACGGGGCCTGGGTGGGCGGCTGGCTGGCGGACCGCCGGGACCCGCGACCCCTCATCCCGGCGGCGCTCGTCCTGGCCGGCATCGCGGTCGGGCTGACGCTGCCGGTGGTGCGGTACGCGGGGGAGGCGTTGCGGGGCAGTGCCGCCGGCGGCATCCTGCTGCTCACCGCGCTCGCCGTCTTCCTGCCTTCGGGGCTGCTGGCGGCCGTGACCCCGCTCGTGGTGAAGCTCCAGCTCGCCGACCTGCGGCGCACCGGGCAGGTGGTCGGCCGGCTGTCCAGCATCGGCACCCTGGGCGCGGTCACCGCGACCCTGGCCACCGGCTTCGTCCTCGTCGCCGCGCTGCCCAGCAGCGTCATCATGCTGGCCCTGGCGGTCGTCATCGGCGGCACCGGTCTGGGCCTGGCGGTGTACCTGGCCCGGCGCGCGCCCGGCGCGGTGCCGGGCCGCGGGCGGGCG
>DASQDS010000120.1:0-11625 GCA_035634075.1 Pilimelia sp.
CGGAGGGACGGGCTGATGACGACCACAGTCGAGCCGCCACGGCTGGGATCCGCCCCGGCGGCACCGACCCGCCGGCGGCGCCTCGTCGCCAGCCCCGCCGCCTGGCTGGTGTGGGGCGTGGTGGCGTTCTTCTTCATCAACCTGGCCGGCGTGATCGGGTCGGTGGTGGTCAGCTCGGTCGGCACCAGCTGGTTCGACACCTGGCTGCCGCAGAGCTTCACCACCACCTGGTACGGCGAGGCGTGGCGCGAGTTCGGGCTGCTCCAGGTGCTGCTGGTGACACTCCAGGTGTCGCTGCTGGTGGTGGGCATCTCTGTCGCGGTCGGTGTACCGGCCGCGTACGCACTCGCCCGCCGCTCGTTCCCGGGCCGGCGGGTGGTGTACATCATCTTCCTGCTGCCCATCCTGATGCCACCGATCACGTACGGCATCCCGCTGGCGACGGTCCTCTACAAGTACGGGTTCGCCGGGCACCTGTCCGGCGTCGTGCTGGCCAACCTCGTGCCGTCGGTGCCGTTCGTGATCCTGACGATGACGCCGTTCATCGAGCAGATCGACCCGGCGATCGAGCGGGCCGCGCGGATGTGCGGCGCCCGCACCCGGCAGGTGTTCCTGCGGATCCTGGCCCCGCTGCTGATTCCCGGCATCCTGGCGGCGTCGATCCTGGTGCTGGTCCGCACGGTCGGCATGTTCGAGCTGACGTTCCTCACCGCCGGCGCGGACTCGCAGACGCTGGTCGTGGCGCTCTACGCGTCGATGTCCGCGGCCGGCATCCGGGCGCAGCAGTCGGTGGACGCGATGGCGGTCATCTACACCGGGATGATGCTGGTACTGCTCGTGGTGGCCCTCCGATTGGTGAACCCGACGCAGCTCGTGGCGCGGGTCAAGGAGGACGTGGATTGAGGATCGCCGACGCCCGGGTGATCGTGACCTGCCCGGGCCGCAACTTCGTCACGCTGAAGATCGTGACGGACGACGGGGTCACCGGCGTCGGCGATGCCACGCTCAACGGCCGGGAGCTGGCCGTGGCCAGCTATCTGCGCGACCACGTCGTGCCGGTGCTCATCGGGCGCGATCCGGCCCGGATCGAGGACACCTGGCAGTACCTCTACAAGGGTGCGTACTGGCGGCGTGGCCCGGTCACGATGAGCGCCATCGCGGCCGTGGACACGGCCCTGTGGGACATCAAGGGCAAGGTGGCCGGGCTGCCCGTCTACCAGCTGCTCGGCGGGCGGTCGCGGGACGGCGTGACCGTGTACGGGCACGCGAACGCGGGAACGGTGGACGAGGTCCTCGCCGAGGTCGACGCGTACGTCCGGCTGGGCTACCGGGCGGTGCGGGTGCAGACCGGGGTGCCGGGCCTCGCCACCACCTACGGCGTCGGCGCGGACAAGCTGTTCTACGAGCCGGCCGACGCGGCCATCCCGACCGAGGCCACCTGGTCCACCCCCCGGTACCTCAACCACCTCCCGGGGGTGTTCGCCCGGGTGCGCGAGGAGTTCGGCCCGGACCTGCTGCTGCTGCACGACGTACACCACCGGCTCACGCCGATCGAGGCGGCCCGGCTGGGCCGCAGCCTCGAGCCGTACGCGCTGACCTGGCTGGAGGACCCGGTGCCGGCGGAGCTGCAGGAGGGTTTCCGGCTGATCCGGTCGCACACCACCACGCCGATCGCGGTGGGGGAGGTGTTCAACTCCGTCTGGGACTGCCAGCAGCTCATCACCGAGCAGCTCATCGACTACATCCGCGCCACCGTCGTGCACGCCGGCGGCATCACCCACCTGCGGCGGATCTTCGACCTGGCCAACCTCTATCACGTCCGCAGCGGGTCGCACGGCGCCACCGACCTGTCGCCGGTGTGCATGGCGGCCGCCCTGCACCTCGACATCAGCATCCCCAACTTCGGCCTGCAGGAGTACATGCGGCACACCGCCGCCACCGACGCGGTGTTCCCGCACGGCTACCACTTCGCCGACGGCTACCTGCACCCGGCCGAGGAGCCCGGTCTCGGCGTGGACATCGACGAGGAGCTGGCCGCGCGGTACCCGTACCGGCCGGCGTCCCTGCCGGTCAACCGGCTGGCGGACGGGACGATGCACAGCTGGTGAGGACGGCCGGGGCGGGGCACGATGGATGTATGCCGGCTACGACCTTCTGGGGTGGCGTGAGCCGGCGACCGCGGTAAGGCTGGAGGCAACCGGGACACAGAGCAGTCAATCGGAAACAGTCCGTGTCGCCGCGTATGACGCCACCGCCCGCAGCAGGACTCAGGCGGGTCGCTGCGGTGACGGATCGCCGGTCGTCAGCGGCGGCTACGCCTGCTCGGTCCCGGACCGGGGCGGCATCGCTTGCCGTCACGCCGTCGCCTGCGCCCGGCAATGGGCACGCCAGGGGCAGCGGCCCACACCGGCGGCGGTCCGCCGCCAGCGCCGACGGTTCGGGGGCGAGCCGACCGGCGCCCGGGTGCGGGCGACGGCACCGGTAGTCCCGCACGTCCCCGTCACCCGGTAGGTATCACTCAGTGTCCGTCCATGTGCCGGGCGTGTTTCTAAGGTGACATCTTCTTTGCACCATTCGGTGGAGGCGTGAGGGGCTTGGCCGGGAAAAGGTGAACAAGCATCGATGCTAAGACGAAGGAGTCGGGGTGCCCTTTCACGTTCGACGGTCCCGGCCGGCCGCCCGGCGGTCCGGTGCGCCGGCGCGCGCGGGGTGATGGGCGGGCCCGACCATGGTGACCGGTAACGCCGACGGACTGCCGGCAGGCCGCCATGCCTGAGACCGTCCACGAGCCGGTGGACCGCTGCGTTGCCGACATCCTCGCCCAGCGCCGCGACGACATACTGCTGGCGTACGAGCAGGCCCTGACCGGCGGCACGGCGTCGCCGCCCCGACAGGACGCGGGGCCGGCGCGCGAGGCGGCCCGTGCCATCCTGGTGGACGCGCACCAGCGGGTGCTGCACGCCGGCCGTCGCGCCGGGGACGGGTCCGACCCGGACGAGGGTGCCGCCGGGTCGCGGTCCGCGCTGGGTTACGCGGCGACGCGCGCGCTGTTCCGCACCACGATCGAGGTGGTCGCCGACGGCCTGCCGCCGTACGCCGACCGGCCCGGCGCCCTCGCGCTCCTCGCCGCAGCCGTGCACGAGTCGATCAGCGACCGGGCGGACATCGCCCCCGGCACGCGCAGCGGCCTGCTGGAGATGCTCTACCGGGCCCACCTGGACGAACGGCGGCGGGTGGCGCGCGAGCTGCACGACGTGATCGCCCACTCCGTCGCCGTGGTGCTGCAGGACCTGGAGCTGTTCACCCTGCACCGCGAGCGCGACCCGCAGCGGGCGGAGGTCAAGCTGCGCTCCGGGTTGGACAACCTGCGCGGCACGCTGGACATGGTCCGGGCCGCCACCCGGGAGCTGCGCCACGCCCCCACCCAGGACGGTCTCGTGGCCGCGCTGCGGGCGTACCTGGAGAGCGACGCGTTCGGCCGGCGCACCCAGCTGCGGGTGACCGGTGACGAGGCCGCCCTGCCGCCGGTGTTGCACGCCGAGCTGTTCCTGGTGCTCCGCGAGGCGGCGCGGAACGCGCACGTGCATGGCGCCGCGGAACACGTCATGGTCGAGGTGGACATCACGTCGGTCCGGGTGTGGGCGGCCGTCACCGACGACGGGCTCGGCTTCGACCCGACCGCCCTGCCCGCCGGCACGGGGCTCGCCTCCATGCGGGAACGGGTGGCGCTGCTGGGCGGCGTGCTCGAGGTGCGCAGCGCACCGGGCGCCGGTACGACGGTCCGGGTAGAGGTGCCGTTGGACGGGGGGCCGGGATGAGGGAGCGGGTGGAGCGCCTCCGGGTGATGCTTGTCGACGACCACACGCTGTTCCGGGAAGGGCTGGCCGAGCTGCTGGCCGTCGAGGGCGACGTGGAGGTGGTGGCCCAGGCCGGGGACAGCGAGACCGCGGTGCGTCGGGCCGCCGCCACCCGGCCGGCCGTGGTGCTGCTCGACGTGGAGATGCCGTACGCACCCGTGCACATCACCATCGAGGAGCTGCGGCGCGCGGCGTTCGGCACGCGGGTGCTCGTGCTGACGATGCACGACGACCCGATCCTCGTCCAACAGGTGCTTGCCGCCGGGGCGCACGGGCTGCTGGCCAAGTCCGCGACCCGGCAGGAGTTGATCAGTGCGATCCGGGCGGTGGCGTACGACGGCCGCACCGTCCTGTCGCTGTCCAGCCGCACCGGCGCCGACCTCATCGGCCACGGGCCGACGCTGCTCAGCCCGCGCGAACGCCAGGTCCTGGAGCTGGCGGGCCAGGCGTTGAGCAACGCCCAGATCGGCGGCCAGCTCTTCATCACCGAGGGGACGGTGAAGCGGCACCTGACGAACATCTACGCCAAGCTTGGGGCGGTGTCCAGGCTGGACGCGGTCAACAAGGCGGTGGCCGCCCGGCTCATCCGCCCGTTGGACGCGTCCGCACCTGTGCCACCGCGCCGCCAGCGGTCATGATGGGGTGTGCCGACATGCTGACCTCCGACGTCACCCGGGACGACGACCGGGGCCTGGTGCACGTGACGCTCCAGGGCGCGTTGACCTCCTGCACCGCGCCGTTGGTCATCAACACGGTGCTGAAGTGCCTCGCCGAGCAGCCGGTGGCCGTGGTGATCGACGTCGGCGGGCTGAACAGCCGGACGAACGTCGCGGTGCCGGTGTTCCTCACCCTGCGCCGGTACGCGCGCCGCGACCCGCCCGTACCCCTCGTGGTGGTGGCGCCGCGGTCCAGTCCCGGCAGCGGCCTGCGCGGCCCGCTGGGCCGGTACGTTCCCGCCGTCGCCACGGTCGCGGACGCCGGCGAGCTGGCCCGGCGCTGGCCCGCCGCCGACCGTTGGCGGCACCAGCGGCTGGCCGCGGACATCGAGGCGCCCTCGGTGGCCCGCTCGCTGGTGGCCCAGGCGTGCGCGCAGTGGCAGCTGTCCCACCTGTTGTACGCCGGCCGGACGCTGGTCTCCGAGCTGGTGGACAACGCCGTGCAACACGCCGGCACGGAGATCCGCCTGACCGTCACCCAGCGCGCGCACTTCCTCTGCATGGCGGTGCGGGACGGCAGCCCGGCGCTGCCGCAGGTGCGGGAACCCCGCTGCGACGATCCCCGGTTGCCGCTGGACATTCGCGGCTACGGGCTGCGGACGGTGGACCGGCTGGCCTTCTCCTGGGGCGCGGAGGTGACCACCGAGGGCAAGGTCGTCTGGGCCACCCTGCACACGGAGGGCGGCGCGGTCGCCAAGCCGGTGCGCCCCGCCGGCAGCCGCGCGGCCGTGTGGGCGGGGCGGAGCGCGCGCTAGCCTGTGAACTGGGCAGCCGTACAACGATGGGCAGGCATGAAGCTCAAGCTCGATCTCCACGACATCTTCAACCGGGGCCAGGACATCGACCGCGCCCTGCGCGGGATCATCGACGAGGCGGTCGCGAAGAAGGCCACCATGGTCGAGATCATCCCGGGCAAGGGGTCCGGCCAGCTGAAGAAGCGCGTGCTGCGCTTCCTGGACCAGAAGGACGTCAAGGCGCTCTACCACCGGGTCGAGAAGGACTCGAAGAACTTCGGCCGCCTGTTCGTGCATTTCCGCTGGAAGTGAGTCCGCTGACGCGGCGGTTGCCGGGCGTCACGGGCGGGCGGTCGCCAGCCCGTAGTTGGCGGCCTTGACGCCGGGGAAGACCTGGGTCACATCGCCCAGGCCGCAGCGGCGCTGCAGGACCTCGCCGATCACCGACCGGTAGTCCGTGGTGGCGGCGAGGTCGCCGGCCGCCAGCTTGGCAGGCGCGAGGCCCGGCCACGCGCCGTACACCTTTCCGCCGCGTACGCCGCCGCCCAGCAGCAGCATCGCGTTGCCATGCCCGTGGTCGGCGCCCCGGTTGCCGTTCTCCTGCACCCGGCGCCCGAACTCGCTCAGCGTCACCAGCGACACCCCGGCCAGGCCGGTCGGCCCGAGGTCGGCGGCGAACGCGGCGAGCGCGCGGGCCAGCTCGTTGAGGTGGTCGTACATCCGCTGGCCGGGCGCCGCGGTGCCCAGGCCCTCATGCATGTCCCAGTCGCCGAAGTCCACGCACGCGGTCATCAGGCCGACCTTGGCCTTCACCAGCCGGGCGACATCGCGCAGCGCGGCGCCGAGCGGGGTGGCCGGGTAGGCGGCGCCGTTGGCCGGCGTGTACCCGGCGGCGCGCAGGGCGGTCGCGGTGGCCAGCGCGGCGCCGGCCGCCTTGGCCGGGCCGGCGAGCACGGCCGGCGCGTCCGCGTACAGCGAGTTGATCGTGGCGGCCATCGGCTTGGTGCTCGACTGGCCGGCGAGCGAGAAGCCGTCGACCGAGCGCAGGCTCAGGTCCGGCGCGGGGCCGGCCATCGCCCGCGGCGCCATCGACGCGCCGAGGGAGACGCCGTTGAACGGGCTGGTGGCGCCGTTCGCCCCGAGCATCCGGTCCAGCCAGCCGGTGCGCACCGACGTGCCGGCGGCGGCCCGCTCCATCTCCTCCATCGCCTGGAAGTGCGAGCGGGTGGGGTTGGGTTGGCCCACGGCCTGCACCGCGGCCAGGCTGCCGCCCTGCCACAGGGGCAGCAGCGGGGACAGCGCGGGGTGCAGGCCGAACATGGCGTCGCCGGCGAGCACCTGGCTCTTCGGCACGGCAATGGCCGGCCGCGCCTTGTAGTAATCCGGGTCGCCGTGCGGCACGACGGCGGACAGGCCGTCGAAACCCCCGCGCAGCGACAGCACGACCAGTACGTCACCGGTGTAGACGGTGTCCGCGAACGCCAGCTGGGTCGCCAGGCCCTCGCCGGTGAGCCCGGCGAGCACGCCGGCCGCGCCGGCGCCCGCGGCCCGGCCGAGGATGCCGCGGCGGGTCAGGCGCGCGGTGCGCCGGCTCTCGGCGCAGCCGCAGGTGTCGGAGGGGGCGTGGTTCGAGGTCACAGAGCGCACAAAATCACCGCACCGAAAAGTAGGGAGAGTCGAGCAGGAGGGCCACGAGGTAGGGCAGGCTGCCGCCGACCGCTGAGTCGGTGGCCTTGAGAAGGCTGGTCGGCTGCTTGCCGAAGAACGCGGTCAGCGCCACCCGGTTGGCATCGGTGACGGCGGTGCCCAGCAGCCGCTTGGCGAGGGCGTCGACAAGACCACCGTACGTCGTCGGCAGCACCGGCACGAGGTGTTTGACCAGGGAGGCGGGCCGGGTGAGCGTCTTGGGGTGCCAGCCGGCGGCGAGGTTGAGGTGCCCGTTCCAGCGGCCGAGGTAGCCGGACGGCGAGGCCCAGGCGGCGGCCACGTCGGGGTAGCCGTTCGGCGGGCTCCACCGCAGGGGCGCGTGGCCGAGGGTCTCCAGCATCCAGTAGAGGCCCTTCAGCCCGGTGATGCCGGTCGGCTCCGGGCTGATGCCGAGCACCCGGATGGTGGCGGCCAGGTCCTCCAGCGGGGTGCGCACCTTGGCGCCCACCGAGGCGGCGAACTCCGCCGAGGTGAACAGCGCCCGCAGCACCGGTGCGATGGCGGACTTCTGCGCGAGGTAGACACCGGCCAGGCGGTCGACGAGGGCGGCCGGCGGCTCGTCGGAGACGAACCGGACACACAGCTTGCGGGCGATCATCTGGGCGGTCGCGGGGTGCATCGCCAGGTAGTCGAGCAGCGCCAGCGCGGCGGCCTCGCCGCCGGCGGCGGTGGCGTTCGCGTGCGCGAAGGCCAGGACCTGCACCGCGCCGATGGCGTGCCGGGTGGCGTCGTACTTGTACAGCCCGGTCGCCTTGTCCACGGTCAGGCCGGTGAGCAGGCGGGCGGCGTTCTGCACGTCGGCCTCCGTGTGCACCAGGCCGACGGTGTGCAGCTCCAGCAGCTCACGCCCGTAGTTCTCGTTGGGCCGGGTCTTGGTGGAGACCTTGTTGTCCAGGTAGGAAAGCATCGCCGGGTGCCGCGCGCTGGCCTTGAGCAGGTCGGCGAAGCTCCCCAGGGCGTGCTTGCGGACGACGGCGCGGTCGTAGTCGACGCGGCTGTCCCAGGCGTCGCCGAACGGGCACGTCACGTTGAGGTGGTTGGACCAGAAGTCGACCATCACCTCGAAGAGCTGCCGTTCGCTCCACGCGGCGCGCGCCACGGCGGCGTACCCCAGTTGCTGCATGGCGTCGTAGCCGCGGACCTTGAGCTGGCCGGCGGCGGCGGCCCCGCGGATCCCGGGGATGTCGAGGGCGGCCAGCGGCAGGCGCGTGAGCAGCGCGTCGCAGGCCGCGTCCGGGATGCTGGCGGGGGCCAGCTGGCGGTCCAGCCAGGCGGTCGCCCCGAGCGAGCGGATCTCGGCCTCGGCGGCCGGCGTGGGGCCGTAGGTGGCGCGGCGCAGGAGGTGCAGCAGCGGGTCGGCCGAGACCAGGCTGGCCGTGGTGGCCGGCGCGGCCTGAGCGGGTGCGGCGGCGAGCAGGCTGCCGCCGGTGGCGGCAACGGCGCCCGCGGCGGCGCCGCTGGCGAGAAGTGAACGTCGGGGCATCGTCCGGGGTACGTCGGTGACCGGCATTCCCCGCCCTTCGGCGGGACGGACCGCCGGCTGAGCGGGGCACCGAGGCGCACCGACGGCGCTACCGGTTCGCTCCCGCCGCGTACGCTGGGCGCCATGGCGGCTGTCGGGGTGCTGGGCGACGAGCAGTACGTCTCGCTGATCACGTATCGCAAGGACGGCACCCCGGTGGCCACGCCCGTGTGGGCCGTCCGGGACGGGGACGCGCTGGCCGTGTGGACCGTGACGGATTCGTGGAAGGTCAAGCGCATCCGGCGCAACCCGGCGGTGACCGTGGCGCCGTGCGACGCGCGGGGCCGGGTCAGTGGGGAGGCCGTCCCGGGCCGCGCCGAGCTGCTGGATGCCGCCGGCACCGAGCGGGTGCGCGAGCTGTTGCGGCGCAAGTACGGGCTCCGGGCCCGGGTCGGGTTGTGGGCGAGCAGGCTGCGCCGGGGCGCCGAGGGCACGATCGGCGTACGGGTGACGCTGGACTGACGGCCTCGGCGAGCCGGGCGAATGGCATGAAATCGATCTATTGACATGCCTGAAACCTGCTGACAATATGCGGGGTAGCTCTGGGAGCGCTCCCAGCTCCGTTCCGTCACCCTCGCCTGTGCCATGCCGCTCTGTGCCATGTTCGCTCGGCCAGTTTCGATTTCCCACCACCACCACCCCGCCGCAGCCCGGCCCGCCGGGTGACGCGTAGCTCCATCGGAAGGAACTCCGTGAGACCTCAATCCCGGCGGCGGGCGCTCGGCGCCCTCGCCGTCACCACCGCCGCCGCCCTCGCGGCCACCGCGCTGACCGTCACCCAGGCCCACGCCGAGGTGCCGGAGCTGATCACCAATGGCACGTTCGACAGCGGCACCGCGCCGTGGTGGACCACCGGCAACCTGACGCCCAGCGTCGCGACCGGGCAGTTCTGCGCCGACATCCCCGCGGGCACGGTCAACCCGTGGGACGCGATCATCGGGTACGACATGATCCCGCTGACCGCGGGCGAGTCGTACGCGCTGACGTTCACCGCGTCCGGGTCGCCGGCCGCGGTCGGTAGGGTCATGGTGCAGCTGCCGGTCGACCCGTACACCCAGTTCTTCTCCGCCGCGCCCGAGTTCAGCGTCTCCGGCAACGAGTACACCTACGCGTTCACCGCCCCGGTGGACCTGCCGAACGCGCAGCTCGCCTTCCAGCTCGGCGGTTCGGCGACGGCATGGAGCTTCTGCATGGACAACGTCTCGCTGGCCGGCGGGCCGCCCCCGCCGGTCTACCAGCCCAACACCGGCCCGCGGGTGCGGATCAACCAGGTCGGCTACCTGCCGCGCGGCCCGAAGAACGGCACGCTGGTCACCGAGGCCACCGCCGCCCTGCCGTTCACCGTGCGGGACGCGGCCGGCGCCACCGTGTTCACCGGCAGCACCGTGCCGCGTGGCGTGGACGCCAGCTCCGGCCAGAACGTGCACTCGTTCACGTTCAGCCGGCTCACCCGGCCCGGCGCCGGCTACACCGTCGTGGCGGACGGCCAGACCAGCCACCCGTTCGAGCTCGGCACCTCGTTCTACGAGCAGCTCCGAGTCGACGCGCTGAAGTTCTACTACACCCAGCGCAGCGGCATCGAGATCCTGGACAGCCTGCGGCCGGGCTACGGCCGGCCGGCCGGGCACGTGCAGGTGGCGCCGAACACCGGCGACATCGAGGTCCCGTGCCAGCCGGGCGTGTGCGACTACACGCTGAACGTCTCCGGCGGGTGGTACGACGCGGGTGACCACGGCAAGTACGTCGTCAACGGCGGCATCTCCGTGTGGCAGCTGCTGAGCGAGTACGAGCGCAGCGTCAACGCCCGCAGCGGCCAGCCCCGCACGCTCGGCGACGGCACCCTGGCCCTGCCGGAGAGCGGCAACGGCGTGCCGGACATCCTCGACGAGGCCCGCTGGGAGCAGGAGTTCCTGCTGAGCATGCAGGTGCCGGCCGGGCAGACGCTCGCCGGCATGGCGCACCACAAGATCCACGACGCCAACTGGACCGGCCTGCCGCTGCTGCCGCACCTCGACCCGCAGCAGCGCGAGCTGCACCCGCCGTCGACGGCCGCCACGCTCAACCTGGCCGCCACCGCCGCGCAGTCCGCCCGCGTGTTCAAGAAGTACGACCGCGCCTTCGCCGCCCGCAACCTGGCCGCCGCCCGCACCGCGTGGGCCGCCGCCAAGGCCAACCCGGAGCGGTACGCCGACCCGGCCGACGCCAACGGCGGCGGGGCGTACAACGACAGCGACGTCACCGACGAGTTCTACTGGGCGGCCGCGGAGCTGTACATCACCACCGGCGAGCGGGAGTTCCGCGACTTCGTGCTCGCGTCGCCGCACCACACCGGCGACATCTGGCGGGAGCGGGGCTTCGACTGGGCGTCCACCGCCCAGCTCGGCCGCCTGGACCTCGCCTCGGTGCCGAACCGCCTGCCCGGCCGCGCGGCGGTCCGCAAGTCGGTCACCGTCGGCGCCGACCGGTACCTGGCCACGCTGAAGGCGCACCCGTACGGCGTGCCGTACGCGCCGGCCGACAACAGGTACGACTGGGGCTCGAACAACCTCGTGCTGAACAACGCGGTGGTCATGGCCGTGGCGTACGACATCACCGGCAACGCCAGGTACCGCGACGGGGTGATCGAGACCATGGACTACATCCTGGGTCGCAACGCCCTCAACCAGTCCTACGTGACCGGGTACGGCGAGCAGGCGTCGAAGAACCAGCACAGCCGGTGGTACGCCCACCAGCTGAACCCGGCGCTGCCGAACCCGCCCCGCGGCACCCTGTCCGGCGGCCCGAACTCCAGCATCCAGGACCCGGTGGCCCAGCGGCTGCTGCAGGGCTGCGCGCCGCAGTTCTGCTACGTCGACGACATCGAGTCGTGGTCGACGAACGAGCTGACCATCAACTGGAACGCCCCGCTCGCCTGGGTCGCGGCCTTCATCGCGGACCAGGATTCGGGCGCCCGCTGACCGCGGTAACCCGCGTGCACTGAACACGGGACCGGTGCCGGCCTACCCGGCACCGGTCCCGTGCGTAGCGTGTGGCCGGCCCGGGGATCGGCGGAGATCTTGGTCCCGAGGCCCCCGGAAATGGTGGCTTCC
>DASQDS010000121.1:0-2119 GCA_035634075.1 Pilimelia sp.
GGACGCCGGCCTTCCCGCCATCGCTCCGGCGTGCCCGGCGGTGGGGCGGGACACGCGGTGAGTTCGCTGGAAGACGCGCTCCGCGAGGCGTTCGCGCGGCGCGTGGCGGCGCTACCGGGCCTCGATGACCCGGCCGGTCGGGCGATCCGGCACGCGCGGGCCGCCCGCCGCCGCCGGGCCGTGGGGTCCGGTTTTGCGGCCGGCGTCGCGCTCCTCCTCCTGCTGGGCGGTGCCCTCCGGCTGCACGGCTGGTGGCTGCCCGGGCCGGGACGGCCGCCGGTGGGGCCGGTGGCGTTGCCGTCCGGCGCCGAGGCGTCCGACGTCCCCGCTCCGACCCCGGCGCAGCCGTTCGCGTTCCCCGGTGAGCGGGACGAACGCACGGCCGCGCCGCGGCAGGCCACGCCCGGGCCCACCTTCCCGCCGCCCGCCCTCGGCCTTGACCTGCGGGTCGGCGACGAGCTGTGGACCGTGGAGGGCGACCGGGTGCCGCTGACCGGCGCCGGCCAGGTCACCCGCGTCTACCGGGTGCCGGCCGGCTGGGTGTACGGCGGGGCCGACACGGTCCGCCTGCTGCGCCGGGACGGCCGGTCGTCCGTGCCGCTGGCGGCCGTGGACGGCCCGTGGGCCATCAGCCCGGACGGCACCCGGCTCGCCCTGGTCGCGGGCCGCGAGCTCCAGGTGCGCGAGGTCGGCGAGGCCGGACTGCGGGCCGGCGTGGCGGTCGCCGTTCCGGCGGACGCGGAGCCGGTGGCCTTCGCCGGCGACCACGTCGTGATCTCAGGGGGCGACGCCGCGCGGTTCGACTCGCTGGACCCGGCGGGCCCGTACCGGCCGACATGGAGCGACACCGTGCTGGCCGTCTACGGCGGCGCCGGCGCCGCGGCGACGGGCCTGGTCCGCGGGCCCAAGCGGGGGACGGTGTGCCTGGCCCGGCTGCGGCCGGAGCGCACCGGGCTGGCGGTGGCGAAGCGGGGCGGCTGCCGGAAGGCGGCGGACCTGGCCCCCCAGCCGCACGCCGTGTCGCCGGGCGGCCGCTGGTTGGCGGAGCGCGGGGCGACGTCGGTGCGCCTGCGCGACCTGCCGAAGACGTTCGCCGAGAAGCCGCCGGGCGGCGGCGCGTCACCGGACGCGCGCGGCGACGTCGCCGCCTCGACCGCCAAGCCGGTCGAGGAACCGGTGGTCACCTGCCCGACGACCGGGTCGGTGGCGCCGGCGTGGGCCGATGGCGAGACACTGCTGACCGCCGCGCGCGACCAGGTCATCCGGTGCCGCACCGACGGCGGCCGGGAGGTCGTCGCGTTGCCCCCGGAGGTCGGTGTGCGCTGGGCGTTCGTGCCGGACCTCACCGCGGAGCCGGTGCCGTGAGGCCCGGGCACCGGGGTTGGTGGCGATCGCTTGTGCGGGCAACCTTTTCTGCCGGTCGCGGCGTCCATTCGCCGTGACACCTGGGGATCTGGAGACGGCGCTGCGCGACTGTCTCGTCCGGGGGGCGGCGCAGGTGCCCGCCTCCGGCGAGTCGGCCGCGGACACCGTCGTCCTCGCCGACCGGGTGCTGCGGCGGGCCCGCACGGTGCGCAGGCGCCGGGCCACCGGTGGCGCACTGTCGGTGGTCGTCGTGGCCGCGGCCGCCGGCGTGGCGATCGCCGGGCCGGGCCGGCAGGCCCCGCCGCCGGTCCCGCATGTGATCGCCGGCGGGTCGGAGACGCCGCAGCACGTTGCCGCGTCCGCTACGCCCGCCAGCCCGCCGGCCGAGCCGGACATCGTGCCGGGCACCGTCCGCCGGGAGCAGATGGCGTCGCGCGGGCTGCCGGTGGACGTGGTCGTCGGCGGCCGCCTCCGGACGACGGCGGGCGAATCGATCGACGTGGCCGGGCTCGGCGAGGTCGTGGCCGCGTACCGCGTGCGCGACGGCTGGCTGGTGCTCGGCGCGCCGGTGCGGGCCGGTTCCTCGCTCTGGCTGGTGACCGAGGGCGCCGACCCCCGGCCGGTGCTCCGAGCCGTCGACACGGTGGTGCTGGCCGAGGACGGGGTGCGACTCGCCTGGCGCGCGGCCGACCGGGTGCACGTCGGCGCGCTGGTGGCTGGCGAGGTCGTCGCGACCAGGGCGCTGGCCGCGGCC
>DASQDS010000122.1:0-3622 GCA_035634075.1 Pilimelia sp.
CTGGCCCGGCGTGCTCGCCCTGCTGCTCGTGCTGGGGCTCGGCGGCGTGGCCGGCTGGCAGTGGCGGGAGGTGGACCGCCTCCAGGGTGACCTGGCGCGGCTGCGCGACCAGGCGGCCCAGGAGCGGGCCGACGACCGGGCCCGGCTGGCGACGCTGGAGCGGCGGGCCGCCGCGCTGGAGAAGCAGGCGGGCGAGGTTTTCAACCCCCAGGCGGTCGCCGCCGCCGTCGTGCCGAGCGTGTTCCGCGTGCGGGCGGGGCAGGTGACCGGCACGGCGTTCGTCGTGGCCCGGCCGGGCGGGGGCCAGGGCACCCACCTGCTGACGAATTACCACGTCGTGCAGGAGGTCTGGGAGTCCGGCGGCCGGCAGGTGGTGCTCGAGCGGCGTGATCAGCGGTTCAACGCGCGGATCGTGAGCGCCAACGAGGCGAACGACGTGGTGCACCTGAGCGTGGCCGCGGAATTCCCCGGGTTGGCCACCACGGCCGAGCCGGTGAAGTCCGGTCAGCAGATCATCGTGGTCGGCGCGCCGCTGGGCCTGGAGGACACCGTCACGACCGGCGTGGTGAGCGCCTACCGCAAGATCCCGGACTTCCCCGGCACGATGATCCAGTTCGACGCGTCGATCAATCCGGGCAACTCCGGCGGCCCGGTCATCAACGGCGCCAAGCAGGTGGTCGGCATCGCCACCGCCAAGCAGCGCGACGCCGACGGCATCGGCCTGGCGATCCCGGTCAAGACGGCCTGCGACCTCTTCGACGCCTGCTGACCTGCCGGCCTGACCCGCCGGCCTGACCCGCCGGCCTGACCCGCTCCCCGGGCCCCGCGGCCGGCGCTACTGCCCGGTCGAGCGCGACGGTTGCCGGTCCGCCAGGGCGGTGACCCCGGGCGGCGGCAGCCCGCCCGTGGAGGCCAGCAGCGTGCACCAGGCGACCAGGTGGACGCCCAGCTCCTCGTCGAGCGGCGTCCACGATGCGCGGATCTCGATGTCCGCCGCGGGTGCCGGCCCGGCCAGGTCGCCGAACCGGGTGGAGACCGTCTGGGTGACCGTGCCGCCCAGCGCCGTGTACGGCGCCTGGTGCGAGTCCAGCGCGTCGACGAGCCAGCTCCAGCCCACCGCTGGCAGCAGCGCGTCGGCGGCCAGCTCGGGCTCCAGCTCCGCGGTGACGTAGGTGACCAGCCGCATCGTCCCGTCCCACGCGTCGTGGCCGGCCGGGTCGTGCAGCAGGATGAGTCGGCCGTTGGCCGCCTCGTCGGCGTCGCGGAGCACGGTGGCGCTCAGTGCGAAGCCGTACGGCGCCAGCCGCTGCGGGGCCGGCACCTCCGCCAGCTCGATCTCCTGGCGCGGCTGCACCGCCCGCAGCCCCGCCACCGCGCGCGCGAAGGTCTCCGGAAGCACGGTCGGGGGGGCCATGACCGCAGCCTAGGCGCATCCGCGCGGGCGGCGGGGGACCGCCGCGCGGGCGGAGCCGTGTCGCCGCCCACCGGCGGGGATCGGGCGCCGCGTGTGCGCGGGCGGGCGGCCGTGGCACGATGGGCCCGATGACCACGACTGCGCCGGACAGCGCCCCAGCCGACGGCGGTTCCGCCCTTGTGCGGGCGTGCCGCGGGCTCCCCGTGCCCCACACGCCGGTCTGGTTCATGCGCCAGGCCGGGCGTTCCCTGCCGGAGTACCGCAAGGTCAGGGCCGGCGTGGCGATGCTGGAGTCCTGCCGCCGGCCCGAGCTGGTCTGCGAGATCACTCTGCAGCCGGTCCGCCGGCACGCCGTCGACGCGGCGATCCTGTTCAGCGACATCGTGGTGCCCGTGGCCGCCGCGGGGGTCGACCTCGACATCGTGCCGGGCACCGGCCCGGTCGTGGCGGAGCCGGTCCGGACGGCGGCGGACGTGCAGCGGCTGCGCCCGCTGACGCCGCCCGACGTGCAGTTCGTCGCCGACGCCATCCGGCTGCTGGTGCCGGAGCTGGGCGGCACCCCCCTCATCGGTTTCGCCGGTGCCCCGTTCACCCTGGCCAGCTACCTCGTCGAGGGCGGGCCGTCGCGCACCCACCAGAAGACCAAGGCGCTGATGTACGGCGAGCCGGCGGTCTGGCACGCGCTGTGCGAGCGGTTGGCGCAGATCACGCTGGAGTTCCTGCGGGTGCAGGTGGCCGCGGGCGTCGCCGCGGTGCAGCTGTTCGACTCGTGGGCCGGCGCGCTGTCGGAGGCGGACTACCGCCGCTTCGTCCTGCCGCACTCGGCGGCCGTCCTAGGCGGGCTGGCCGACGCCGGCGTACCGCGGATCCACTTCGGAGTCGGCACGGCGCCGCTGCTGCCCGCGATGGCGGAGGCGGGCGCGGACGTGGTGGGCGTGGATTGGCGCACGCCGCTGCACGAGGCGGCGGCCCGGGTGCCGGGCCGGCCCCTGCAGGGCAACCTGGACCCGTGTGTGCTCTTCGCGCCGTGGCCGGTGGTGGCGGCGGAGGTCCGCCGGGTGCTCGCCGAGGGCACCGCGGCGCCGGGGCACGTCTTCAACCTCGGCCACGGGGTGCTGCCGGAGACGGATCCGGACGTGCTGACCCGCGTCGTCGCCCTGGTGCACGAGGAGACCGCCCGCTGAGCGGGCGGCCTCCCGTACGTGGCTCGCGGCGGGCCAGCCACCCCGCCAGCACCTGACCCGCCGCGAATCTCACGTGGCGCCGTCCGCGCCATGCCAGCCCATCGGCCGCCGGCACGCCCACCTGAGGACTGTGCCCGGGCAGCCACGCGCACCGCCTGAGTCGTCTCTGCTCTCAGCTCAATAGGCGCCCGCGGAGGTAGCCGATCCGCGGTGGGAGCGCGGAAATGCTAATAGCGGAGCGCAATGTGGCGATTACTCGATGTAGTCCCCACCGGCCGGGAGCCGGCACTAAACGAACAGGAGAATCCCCATGCTCGCCTACCTCGCTTCCCTCCTGACGCCCCGCGACCGTGACGACCGTGGCGCCACCGCTGTCGAATACGGCCTGATGGTCGCCCTCATCGCCGTTGTCATCATCGGCGCGGTGATCCTCCTCGGCGACAACCTGAGCGAGATGTTCGGTGGCGTCGCCGACGAGGTCGGTGCCGAGGCGCCCGCCCCGTGACGTCCAGGGCGCGACCGGCGGTGCCGCCCCGTGGGGCGCCGCCGGTCACCGCCCGCGACCGGGGCGCGGCAGCCGTCGAGCTGGCCCTGGTCACCCCCCTTCTGCTCCTGATGCTCTTCGGCATCATCGACTTCGGCCGGATGCTGAACGCCCAGATCGCCCTCACGGAGGCCGCCCGCGAGGGCGCCCGTGCGGCCGCTCTGGGCCTGCCGCCCGGCCCCCGGGTGGCGCGGGTCGTCCGGGGCATCCCCACCACCGTCACGACCACCCCGTGCCCCGCGGGCGCCTTCCCCGGCGCCGACGCGGTCGTCGTGGTGTCCCACCCCTTCCGGCCGGTCACCCCGCTCGGCCCGATCATGACCATGGTCGGCGGCGAGGAGGACGGCTCGGTCACCATCACCGCCACCGGAGTCATGCCATGCCTCGGTTGATCCGCCCGGCCGATGACCGGGGCGCCGTCGCCGCCATCGTGGCGGTGCTGCTCGGCACCGGCGTCCTGCTGGGCATGGCAACCATCGT
>DASQDS010000123.1:0-15842 GCA_035634075.1 Pilimelia sp.
TCGAGGAACTCGACCCGGGTCACCCCGACGGCCGCCGCGGCCGCGCGCTGCTCATTGTCCCGGATGCCGGGAATCAGGTCCCGCGGGGTGTTGTCGAAGCCCCCCGCCTCGCCCCGGGTTACCAGCAGGTAGGTGACCTCGATGCCCTGTTCCGTCCATTGGGACACGGTGCCCGCGCAGCCGAAGTCGACGTCGTCGGGATGCGCGTACACCGCAAGTACCCGGCTGACGTCGGACAGTGGCGGCGCGGATGGCGGGAAGCTCACGGGCACCCATCGTACGCTCGATGGCAAAAGCTGCCTGTCGGGCTAAATTCCCAGGTCAGCCCACCGATGAAGCGGCTTTCTCGGGATGTTTGGCCGGCCGCGACCCGCCGGGGTGAATATCGGCTTGATAACACTCCTTTCCGGCATGGGTCACCGGGTGTCACAGTGGCTAAGACCTCCCGCGCCCCTGCGCGATCACGCGCGGCGGTCGGCTGTGTCTCCGCGCCCGCTGCCCGGCGGGTCGGGGCGGGTCGGGCCGTCGAGTCGCGCGCAGGGGTGGTGGCAGCGCATCCCGACGAATCACTTCGCGGTCGTAGCGATGCGGCCCGCACGGAAGATCACCAGGCAATAACTAGAGGAGGCCCCAGAAATGAGAGTCTCGAAGCGTGCGGGCGTGGTCGCGGTTGGCGCGGCCATCGCGCTCGTCGCGACAGGCTGCAGCAGCGGCGATGAGGAGCCGGCCGGGAACGGTGACAAGACCGCGAACGGTGCGATCGTCGTTGACGGAACGCAGCCGGAAGTCGGCCTCGTCCCGGCCAACACGAGCGAGACCGGCGGTGGCAAGGTCATCGACTGGATGTGGACGGGCCTCGTCAGGTATCCCAACGACGGCGGCAAGCCGGTGGACGCCCTCGCCGAGTCCATCGACACGACGGACTCGAAGGTCTACACCATCAAGATCAAGGCCGGCACCAAGTTCCACGACGGCACGACCGTCAAGGCCAAGAACTTCGTGGACGCGTGGAACTGGGCGGCGTACTCGCCGAACGCCGCGCAGAACGGCAGCTTCTTCAGCGACATCCAGGGCTTCGACCAGGTCCACACCGAGGACCCGGACGCGGACGGCCCGCAGAAGGCGCCGATGCCGGCCCAGAAGACAATGTCCGGCCTCGAGGTCGTCGACGAAAACACCTTCAAGGTCACGCTCGGCGCGCCGTTCTCCATCTTCCCGACCAAGCTCGGCTACTCGGCGTTCATGCCGCTGCCGGACTCGTTCTTCACCGGCACCCCGGAGGCGTTCGGCAAGAAGCCGATCGGCAACGGGCCGGTCAAGTTCGTCTCCTGGACCGACAACCAGGAGATCAAGCTGACCAGGTTCGACGACTACACGCTCGACGACAAGGTGAAGATCAAGGACGTCACCGTCCGCTTCTACGAGCAGGACACGTCGGCCTACAACGACGTGCTGTCCGACAAGCTGGATTTCCAGCACCAGATCCCCGTGTCGTCGCTGGCGGGCGACAAGTGGAAGTCGGACCTGGGTGACCGCGGCATTTCGGTGGACGTTCCGGTGACCCAGATCATCGCCTTCCCGATCTACGACGCCCGGTTCAGGAACCCCGCCCTGCGCAAGGCCGTCTCCATGGCGATCAACCGGGAGGAGATCGCTGACAAGATCTTCTTTGGCACCCGGAAGGCGGCGACGAGCTGGTCCAACCCGCTCGCGCCGGGCTTCGGCGAGAACGACTGCGCCGCCTGCAAGTTCGACGCCACCGCGGCGAAGGCCGCGCTCGCCGAGGCGGGTGGCTTCTCGGGCGAGATGGTCTTCTACTACAACGCGGACGCCAGCCACAAGGAGTGGATGGAGGCCGTCGCGCAGCAGGTCAAGAACAACCTGGGCATCAACGCCCGGGCGGAGGGCGTTCCGACGTTCGGCGCCTTCCGGGAGCTGATCAACGCCGGCAAGATGAAGGGCCCCTACCGCGCGGCCTGGCAGCAGGACTACCCCGACGTGGAGAACTGGATCGGCCCGCTGTACGTGACCGGCGGCAGCTCGAACGACGGCAAGTTCAGCAACGCCGACGTCGACCGGCTGTACCGGGAGGGGACGGCGGCGGCGGACGTGGAGGCGGCGCACGCCAAGTTCGCGGAGGCCACCAAGATCATCGACCAGCAGGTGCCGACGATGCCGATCGTCAATGTGGTCCAGCAGTCCGGCTTCTCCAAGCGGATCAAGGGCGAGCCGAACAACGTCGGCGAGCTCGACCTCGCCTCGGTGGAGATGCTGTAAACCGTTAACGGGTTCTTTCCGGTCCCGCCCGGCACCTAGGGCGGGACCGGAAAGATCACCGGGCAATTTCGTGGAGCCGTCCGGTCGCGCCGGGCGGCTCCACCGCGCACAATCATTCTCACCTTGCCGGGGCCGCGTACCTGTCTGGAGGACCGATGGGCCGTTACGTGATCAGGCGGCTGCTGCAGTTCATCCCGGTGTTCTTCGGATGCACGTTCCTGATCTACTGGCTGGTCTGGTCCGTCCCCGGCGATCCCTTCGCGGGCAAGTGCGGGGAGCGCGGCTGCCCGGACGAGTTCATCCGGCAGATGACCGAGAAGTACAACCTCGACGACCCGCTGCCGGTGCAGTACCTGACCTACATGGGCAACCTCTTCCGCGGCGACCTCGGCGAGACCTACGGCGGCGTGGCGGTGGCCGAGATCATCAAGCAGTCGTACCCGGCCACGCTCAAGCTCGCGGCGGTCGCGCTGACGATCGAGGCGCTCATCGGCGTCACGGCGGGCGTGCTGAGCGGCCTGCGGCGCAACGGCTACCTGGACAACCTGGTGCTGGTCTCCACGCTGTTCCTGCTGGCACTGCCGGTGTTCGTCACCGGCTTCGTGCTCCAGTACCTGCTGGGCGTCCAGCTGAAGATCGTGTCGCCGAACGTCGACGCCGAAGCGCCGTTCAGCCAGCTGCTCCTGCCCGGGTTCGTGCTGGGCAGCCTGTCGATGGCGTACATCGCCCGGCTGGCCCGCACCAGCATCGCGGAGAACCGGCGGGGCGACTACGTCCGCACGGCGATCGCCAAGGGGCTGCCGATGCGCCGGGTCGTCGGCGTGCACCTGCTGCGCAACTCGCTGATCCCGGTCGTCACCTACCTGGGCACGGACCTCGGGGCGCTGATGGGCGGCGCCATCGTCACCGAGGGCATTTTCAACATCAACGGCATCGGCGGCGCGGTCTTCGACTCGATCGTGCGCAAGGAGGGCGGCACAGTGGTGGCCATCGTGGTCATCCTGGTGCTGGTCTACCTGTTGATGAACCTGTTCATCGACCTGCTCTACGCAGCCCTCGACCCGAGGATCCGCTATGAATGAGGGCAGCTCCCGGCGAAATGAGGTGGCGCATGAGTGACCCGATCGGCGCGATCGTCGGCACCCCGCCGTCCGACCAGCCGTCCGTCGTCTCGGAGACGGCGCCGACCGACGCCGGCCGGCCGGCCTCCGACCGCCGGGACAAGCCCCGCGGGCTGCTCGGCGACGCCTGGTACGACCTGCGCCACCGGCCGCTGTTCTGGGCCTCCGCCACCATGATTCTGCTGTTCCTGACGATGGCCGCGGTCCCGCAGCTGTTCACCTCGGTGGACCCGGACGCCGGCTCGCTGACCCGCAGCCGGCAGCCGCCGTCGGCGGACGCCTGGTTCGGCTACGACGTCCTGGGCAAGGACGTCTTCGCGCGGGCCATCCACGGCGCCCGTGCGTCGATCATGGTGGCGCTGATGTCCACGATCGGCACGATCCTGATCGGCGGCACGGTCGGCGTCATCGCCGGCTTCAAGGGCGGCTGGCTGGACGGGCTGCTGTCCCGGCTCGGCGAGGTGCTGCTCGGCCTGCCGTTCGTGCTCGGCGCGATCGTCATCCTGTTCACCTTCAACCCGCCCGGCACGAGCAAAGGCCCGGTCACGATCACCATGCTGGTGAGCGCCTCGCTGGTGACGCTGACCTGGCCGATCTCCATGCGGATCATGCGCTCGGCCGTGCTGTCGACGAAGAACGCCGACTACATCCTTGCCGCCCGCGCGCTGGGCGCCGGGTCCGGGCGCATCATCCTCAAGCACATCCTGCCGAACTGCCTGGCGCCGGTGCTGGTCTACGCCACGATCCTGATCGGCTCGTTCATCGGCGCCGAGGCCACCCTGTCGTACCTCGGTGTCGGCCTGCGCAGCCCGGTCGTCTCCTGGGGCATCATGATCAACGACGCGCAGCAGTTCATCCGGGTGTCCCCGCAGTTGCTCCTGTTCCCCGCCGCGTTCCTCGTCGCCGCCGTGCTGAGCTTCGTGATGCTCGGCGAGGCGGTCCGCGAGGCCCTCGACCCCAAGCTGCGGTAGGAGATCTCCGTGTCCGACATGCTCGTCTCCGAGGCGGCGCTCACGCCCGCCGGCCGGCCGTCCGGCCGCCTGCTCGAGGTCGAGGACCTCCGGGTGGAGTTCCGCACCCGCGACGGGGTCGCCAAGGCGATCAACGGCGTCACCTATCACGTCGACGCGGGGGAGACGCTGGCCGTGCTCGGCGAGTCCGGGTCCGGCAAGAGCGTGACCGCCCAGACGATCATGGGCATCCTGGACACCCCGCCCGGCTTCGTCACCAGCGGCCAGATCCGGTTCCACGGCAAGGACATGCTGGCCATGTCGGGCGAGGAGCGGCGGCGGATCCGGGGCGAGGGCATCGCCATGGTCTTCCAGGACTCACTCTCCGCGCTGAACCCCCTGTTCACCGTGGGCTTCCAGATCGGCGAGCAGTTCCGCATCCGCCGGGGGCTGAGCCGCAAGGACGCGAAGCAGCGGGCCATCGAGATGCTCGACCAGGTCAAGATCCCGAACGCCCGGGGCCGGGTCAACGAATACCCGCACCAGTTCTCCGGCGGCATGCGCCAACGCGTCATGATCGCGATGTCGCTGGCGCTCGACCCGGAGGTGCTGATCGCCGACGAGCCGACGACCGCGCTCGACGTCACGGTGCAGGCGCAGATCATGGACCTCCTGGCCGACCTGCAGACGCAGCGGCAGATGGGCCTGATCCTCATTACGCACGACCTGGGCGTGGTCGCCGACGTGGCCGACCGGATCGCGGTCATGTACGCCGGCCGGATCGTCGAGGAGGCCGCGGTCCACGAGCTGTACGCCAGGCCCGCGCACCCGTACACCTTGGGGCTGCTGGAGTCGATCCCGCGGATCGACGAGAAGGGCCAGCAGTTGCGCACCATCAAGGGCCTGCCGCCGAGCCTGCTGCGGATCCCGTCCGGCTGCCCGTTCCACCCGCGCTGCCCGATGGCACAACCGGTGTGCGTGGAGAAGGTGCCGCCGCTGCGGGAACTGGCGCCCACCAGGGCCAGCGCCTGTCATTTCGCCGAGGAGCTGCTGAGCCGTGACTGAGACCGTCCTGGAAGTCAGCGACCTGGTCAAGCACTACCCGGTGACGCAGGGCATCGTGTTCCGCAAGACCATCGGGCACGTGCAGGCCGTCGACGGACTCTCGTTCGATCTGCGCGGCGGCGAGACGCTCGGCGTGGTCGGCGAGTCGGGCTGCGGAAAGTCCACGCTCGCCCGGGTGATCATGAATCTCGAGCGGCCGACCGCGGGTAGTGTCCGCTACCGCGGCCAGGACGTGTTCTCGCTACGCGGCGGCGCGCTGCGGAAGCTGCGCCGGCAGATCCAACTGGTCATGCAGGACCCGTACACGTCGCTCAACCCCCGGATGACCGTGGGCGACCTGATCGGCGAGCCGTTCGAAATCCACCCGGACGTCGCCCCGAAGGGGAGCCGCCGCCGCAAGGTGGAGGAGCTGCTGGCGGTCGTGGGCCTGAACCCGGAGCACATCAACCGGTACCCGCACCAGTTCTCCGGCGGCCAGCGCCAGCGCATCGGCATCGCCCGCGCGCTCGCCCTCCAGCCGGAGATCATCGTCTGCGACGAGCCGGTGAGCGCCCTGGACGTGTCGATCCAGGCCCAGGTGATGAACCTGCTGGAGAGCCTGCAGTCCGAGTTCGGGCTGTCGTACATCTTCATCGCCCACGACCTGTCGGTGGTCCGGCACCTGTCGGACCGCGTGGCGGTCATGTACCTCGGCAAGATCGTGGAGATCGGCACCGAGGAGGAGATCTACGAGCGGCCGACCCATCCGTACACCCAGGCGCTGCTGTCGGCGGTGCCGGTGCCGGACCCGCGCAGCCGCGAGACGAAGGCGATCATCCGGCTCACCGGCGACGTACCCAGCCCGGCCGACCCGCCGTCGGGTTGCCGCTTCCGGACCCGGTGCTGGAAGGCCCAGGAAATCTGCGCCGTCGAGGTGCCGGCGCTGGTCGAGCGCAGCGGCAGCGATCACCCGAGCGCCTGCCACTTCGCGGAGAAGCGCGAGATCGTCGTCACCCACGACGCCTCCGCCTGACCCTACGCGCCGGCGGTCGCCCCGCGCCGGCCGACGGGCAGCCGGCGCCGGTCGTACGGCTGCCGGCCGTGGCCCGGCGGTGCGGCCCGGGCCGGGCGGCGGATGCGGCGACGGCCTACAGCGGGCCGCGGCCGGCGCGCAGCAGGAGGAGCGCCAGCTGGGTCCCGTCCGCGCCGAGCGCCGTGCGGAACTTGTCGAGGATCTCCCGCTCGCGGGAGAGGACGAGCCGCGTGCCGCCCGACGCCACCCGCGTGGCACCCACCTGCTGGGACAGGGCGGCGCGCTCCTGCCACAGGGCGATCAGCGCGGCGTCGATCTCGTCGATGCGCTGGCGCATGCCGAGGATGCGTGCCGCGGCCTCGGCCTCGTCCGTCCCCGTGCCGGCGTCGGCGGGTTGGGCTACCAGATTGGTGCTCATGGCGTACTCCCTGGGGTTGTCCCCGGTGTTCCGATGGCCCCGGCAGCGCGAAAGCCCCGGGCTCTCGGAGCCCGGGGCTTCGTAGGTCAGTTGATCAGGCGCGACCCACGGCTGCCGGACTCCCGGAGCCGTAAAAAAAGTAGGAGCGCACCTGACGGATCACGAGGTCGAGTATGACCAGACCTGGCCCACGCGCGCAAGCCTTCGGTGCAAACCGCGCAACCGCGGAGTGGCCTCGGCGGCCACTCCGCGGCGGCGGCGTCAGCCGAGGCGGGTGATGCGGTTGGCCGGGCCCGGGGCCACCGGCTGCGGCCCGCCGAGGTACGCGACCAGCGCGTCCACGTCGAAGCCCGGCGCGGTGACCCGGCCGGTCCCGGTGGTGAGCCGGGTGAACCCGTCCCCGCCGTTGGCCAGGAAGTCGTTGGTGGTCACCTGGTACGACGCCGCCGGGTCGATCGGGACGCCGTCGAGCGCCAGCGCGCTCACCCGGGACCCGACGGGCATCGTCAGGTCGTAGGTGTAGGTGAAGCCCGCCGACACCTGCAGGATCCGCTGGGTGGTCTGGCCGGCGTACCCGATGAACTGCTGCTCCAGCACCTCCCTGAGCTGGGCCCCGGTGAAGGTCTGGGTCACCACCAGGTTGTTGAACGGCTGGACGGTGAACGCCTCGCCGAACGTCACCTCGCCCGGGTCCTCCCCGCCGGCGGACGCGTCGAACGTCAGCGGCGCCCGGATGCCGCCCGGGTTCATCAGCGCGATGTCGGCGCCGGCCGAGGCGGTGTACGCGAGCTGGGCGTCGGCGATCACGTCACCCAGCGGGCTCTCCCCGCTGGGCGCGGCGTCCCGGGGGATGTCCGCGGTGATCGCGCCGACCACCTCGTTGGCGATCGGAGCGACCGCCGCCCGGTACTTGTCCGCCAGCGCCTTGGCGCGCGGGTCCACGAGGTCGGGATTGCGCACGTAGACGCCGGGCGCGCTCTGCCGCCAGCCGCCGTTGCCGTCCGGCACCCCGTTCTCCACGATCACGTTCCGCGCGGTGATCTCGGTGAACCGCCCGGTCCGCCGGTCCAGCGTGTAGTCGATGTCCGTGATCAGCTGGCCGTTGCTGCCGGCGCTGGTGACCATCGTTTGCCGGCCGGCCGAGTTGGGCAGCTGGCACCGGTAGAAGCGGTGGGTGTGCCCCGAGACCACCAGGCCGAACTCCGGCCGCAGACCCTTGACGATGTCGACCACCGGGCCCGAGAAGTTCTCGCAGCCCGAGACGGGCAGCGGGGGCGGCGGGGTCGGCCCGCCCGGCGTCGGCGCCTGCTGGCCGCCCTCGTGCAGCAGCAGCACCATGGCCTTGACGCCCTTGGCGCGCAGGATCGACGCCCACCTGTTGGCGGTCGCCACCTCGTCGAGGAACCTGACCGAGGAGATGCCGGCCGGGTTGACGATGCCGGGGGTGCCCTCCAGCGTCATGCCGACGAAGCCCACCGGGACGCCGCCGATGCGGCGGATCTCCACCGGCGGCAGGATCGGCCGGCCGGTCGCCCGGCTCACGGTGTTGGCCGCCAGGTAGGTGAAGCGGGCGCCGGCGAAGCCGTCGCCGTCCTGGCAGCCGTCCACCGGGTGGCAGCCGCCGCGGGTGAGCCGCAGCAGCTCGGGCACGCCCTCGTCGAACTCGTGGTTGCCCACCGAGCTGATCTCCAGACCGACGAGGTCCATCAGCTCGATCGTCGGCTCGTCGTGGAACGCGGCGCTGACCAGCGGCGTGCCGCCGATGAGGTCGCCGGCGCCGACGGTGGTGGAGCGCCGGCCCTCCGCCCGGGCGTCGGCGCGCAGCCGGTTGAGCCAGGTGGCCAGGTACTCGACGCCGCCGGCCGGCGTGCCGTTCACGGTGCCCGCGGGCGGGTCGATGGCGCCGTGGAAGTCGTTGTAGCTGAGGAAGTTGCCGCGTGCCGTGGCGCCGGTCGGCTTGCCGTACGACACGGTCAGCGGGCTGAAGGCCGAACTCGCGGCGGGGTCGTCGGCCGCCGGCCGCGGGCTGGTGGAAGGAAGGGCGGCCACCACGGCGAGCGCGAGGGCCGGCACGGTGAGGTGCCGCAGCACCCCGCCGATTGTGCGTGATTTCATGTTGCTCCAGTCATCGTCGTCACGGACCCGACAACGGCCATGTTTCTCGACCGGGGACGAACGCGCCACATCAGGCACGTGACGATTCGGCGGCGGGCGGGCGAGGCGGCGCCGGATTTGTTGTCGGACCCGGGGCATAGACTCGCCGGTGCGATGACCGCTCTCTTCGACATCCCCGCGAACGGGTCCGCGCCGGCGGCAGACACCGGCCATCCCCCTGCCGCCCGCCGCACCCCCACCACCGACCCGGAGGCCCTCCTGACCGGCCTCAACGGGCCGCAGCGTGCCGCGGTGACGCACACCGGCGCCCCGCTGCTGATCGTGGCGGGCGCCGGCTCGGGCAAGACCCGGGTCCTCACCCACCGGATCGCCTACCTGCTGGCGGCCCGGCAGGTGCATCCCGGCGAGATCATCGCGATCACGTTCACCAACAAGGCGGCCGGCGAGATGAAGGAGCGGGTCGCCGGTCTCGTGGGTCCGCGGGCCCGGCTGATGTGGGTGTCCACCTTCCATTCCGCCTGCGTGCGGATCCTGCGGGCGGAGCACGAGCACGCCGGCCTGAAGTCCACCTTCTCGATCTACGACGCGGACGACTCCCGCCGGCTCATGCAGCTCGTCACCCGCGAGCTGGACCTGGATCCGAAGCGCTATCCCGCGCGAGGGCTCGCGGCGCAGGTGTCGAACCTAAAGAACGAGCTGGTCGACCCGGAGGCGTTCGCGGCCACGGCCAAGGGGCCGAACGAGCGGGCCCTCGCCGAAGCGTACGAGCTCTACCAGCGGCGGCTGCGCGAGGCGCACGCGCTGGACTTCGACGACCTCATCATGACGACCGTGCACCTCCTGCAGTCCCATCCGCACGTGGCCGAGGCGTACCGGCGGCGGTTCCGGCACGTACTGGTGGACGAGTACCAGGACACGAACCACGCCCAGTACATGCTGATCAAGGAGCTGGTGGGCGCGGCGGGCGAGCTGTGTGTCGTGGGCGACGCCGATCAGTCGATCTACGCGTTCCGGGGCGCCACCATCCGCAACATCATGGAGTTCGAGCGCGACTACCCCGACGCCCGCACGATCCTGCTGGAGCAGAATTACCGGTCCACCCAGACGATCCTCAACGCCGCCAACGCGGTGATCGACCGCAACGCCGGCCGCAAGCCCAAGCGGCTGTGGAGCGAACAGGGCGCGGGCGAACGGATCGTCGGCTACGTCGCCGACAGCGAGCATGCCGAGGCCGACTGGGTCGCCCGCGAGATCGACCGGCTGTGCGACGCGGGCCGGGCCAGGCCGGGCGACGTGGCCGTCTTCTACCGCACCAACGCCCAGTCACGGGTGTTCGAGGAGGTCTTCATCCGGCTCGGGCTGCCGTACAAAGTGGTCGGTGGCGTGCGGTTCTACGAACGCAAGGAGGTCCGCGACGCGCTGGCGTACCTGCGTGCGGTGGCGAACGAGGACGACACCGTCAGCGTCCGCCGGGTGTTGAACACGCCCCGGCGGGGGATCGGCGACCGGGCCGAGGCGTGCGTGGAGGCCCTGGCCGGCCGGGAACGGATCTCGTTCGGTGCCGCGCTGCGCCACGCCGCCGACGCGCCCGGGATCTCCACCCGGGCGGCGAATGCCATCACCGAGTTCGTCGCACTGCTGGACGAGGCGCGGGAGGTGGCGACGGCCGCCCCGCCGGAGGAGGTGCTGGAGGCCCTGTTGCGTGGCTCCGGGTACCTCGCCGAGCTAGAGGAGAGCCTCGACCCGCAGGACGCGGGCAGGGTCGAGAACCTGCAGGAGCTGGTGAGCGTCGCGCGCGAGTACACGGAGCGGGCGGAGGCGCTGGCGGAGGCGGCCGACGGGGACGGCGGCGCGACCCTCGCGGGCTTCCTGGAGCAGGTCGCGCTCGTCGCGGACGCCGATCAGGTGCCCTCCGACGACCCGGAGCACGCCGGGGTGGTCACGCTGATGACCCTGCACACCGCCAAGGGGCTCGAGTTCCCGGTCGTCTTCCTGACCGGCTTGGAGGACGGCGTGTTCCCGCACATGCGGTCGCTCGGCGACAACAGCGAGTTGGAGGAGGAACGCCGGCTGGCGTACGTGGGCATCACCAGGGCCCGCCAGCGGCTCTTCCTCTCCCGCGCGGTCACCCGGGGGGCGTGGGGCCAGCCGCAGTACTACCCGGCCTCCCGGTTCGTCGCGGAGCTCCCCGAGGAGCTCGTGCACTGGGAGCGGCTCGAGGGGGCGCACACGTCCTGGAGCTCCGGGGGCGGCGTCGGCGGCCGGGCGGCCGCCGCGGAACGCGCGGCCGCCGGTCGCGCGGGCTTCACCGGGGGTACGCCGCGGGCGGCGCGGCTGGCGGAGCGGCTCGGGGTGGACGCCGCCCGGTTGGCCACGGCCAGCGACCTGCCGCCGGTGCCGAGCGTCAGCACGGGGGACAGGGTGAACCACCAGCGGTACGGGCTGGGCCGGGTGCTGGCGGTCGACGGTCACGGCCCGCGGGCGCGCGCGCAGATCGACTTCGGGGACCAGGTGCTCTGGCTGGTGCTGCGGCACGCGCCCATCGAGAAGGTCTGACGGGGTCTCCGGCGAGCGGCCGGGGGCGGCTCAGGAGGCGGCTACCCCGCCGTAGATGTCCTCGAGCTCGAGCTTGATGCTGACGCCCCTTTTTTCCAACCAGTCGATCGGGTCCTTGGGCTTCTCGTTGACGTGCACCTCCAGGTGCACGTGCGACCCATACGAATGGCCGGTATTGCCGGCGAGTGCGATGCGGTCGCCGGCCTTGACCTTCTGGCCTTCCTCCACCAGCAGCTTGGAGTTGTGGCCGTAGACGGTCTGCACGCCGTTGCCGTGGTTGATGATGACGCAGTTGCCGTAGCCGCCGTGCCACCGGGCCAGCTCGACGGTCCCCTCGTGGACGGCGCCGACCGGCGTGCCCTCCGGGACGGCCAGGTCGACACCAGCGTGCAGCTTGCCCCACCGCATGCCGAACGGGGAGGTGAACCGGTAACCCTTGACCGGCAGCAGCCACACGTCGGGCGCTTCCTGCGTCATCGAGGTGGCCAGCCCCCGCTCGGGCTCCCTGTCCCGGTCGCGGGACGCCCGGTCGACCGAGTCGTCACGCTCGGCGAGGTCGCCGGCGAGGGACGCCTGCTCCAGGTCGGCCAGCGCCGACGGGCTCAGCGTCTTCGCGTCCTGCAGGGTTGCCCCGGCGACCATGGCGACCACCCCGGCGCCTACGAAGGCGCTCGTGACCACCGCGGCGTAGCGGCTGCGCGGAGGGGTCGGAACACGGCGACGGCCGCGGTACCGATCCGGCTCAGACGTCAAGCGCTGACGCACGCACATCCTCCGGGGGTTGGTGTCCATGGTGGTCGGCGGACCCCGTTGTGCCGGGGGATCGAAGCCCGCTGGCCCAGCGTCATCTAGATGTGGCTTTGATGACAACCAGGGGCCACCGTAGCCAACCCCTACGGCGTGTCACAAGCCGCCTCGCCAACTTCCTGACAGAGTAGTGCGACTGTCCGGTGTAGAGTGACCGTTTACGTAACCATTTGTAGGTAGATTCGTTGGTTACCGGCCGTGTCATTGACCAGGACAGATAGTCATTCAGACGTTCGGCCCACCCCGTCACCCTTAAGGGTCGACTTTTGGATTCGTAACCCTTCGCGACCAGATGTGCGACGCGCCGCACGGGCGCCCGCCGACGCGTTACCGTTCGTTAAGGTCACTGTCCACGCACGGGAAGGCGTCGCTTCGATGAGCTCTCCGATTCGGGTCGTCATCGCCAAACCGGGCCTGGACGGACACGACCGCGGGGCCAAGGTCGTCGCCCGGGCGCTGCGGGACGCCGGCATGGAGGTGGTCTACACCGGCCTGCACCAGACGCCGGAACAGATCGTCGCGGCCGCGATCCAGGAGGACGCCGACGCCGTCGGCCTGTCGGTGCTCTCCGGCGCCCACATGACGCTCTTCCGGCGGGTCGTGGAGCTGCTGGCGGAGCGCGCGGCGGGTGACATCGTGGTTTTCGGGGGCGGGATCATCCCGGACGCGGACATCCCGGAACTCCAGCGGATCGGCGTCGCCAAGATCTTCACGCCGGGAGCGACCACTCGGTCGATCGTCGACTGGGTGCGGGACAACGTCGCCACGCCGGTCACCTGAGCGGGCGCCGCCGGAACGGCAAAGGTGAGAGGCCGGACGCACCCCTCACACGTCCGGCCTCTCTATGCACGACGCCCCGCCGCCACCCCTCGACCGACAGGGCATCGGCCGTCTCGTCGACCGGCGCTCCGCGCTGGCGACATCCTGCTCAACGACGCCTTTCGGGCGAGGTGACGGATCGGTTCAGGACATTTCCCAGGTAGCCCGACGGCGTGACAGCACACACTGGGAGTACCCGGACAGGTGCCGGAGGTAGGGGCTGGATAGGCTGCGCCCGTAGGCCGCGGCTCGGTCATCGACAAGAGGCTCGCAACCAAAGGGGTTACGTGGACCTGTACGAGTACCAGGGGCGCGAGCTGTTCGCCCGGCACGGCCTTCCCGTGCTGGGCGGCGGCGTCGCGGAGACCCCGGAGGAGGCGCGCGCCATCGCCGAGAGCCTCGGCGGTCGCGTGGTGGTCAAGGCGCAGGTCAAGGTCGGCGGGCGGGGCAAGGCCGGCGGTGTGAAGCTGGCCGAGAGCGCCGACGAGGCCCAGGCCCGCGCCGGCGACATCCTGGGCATGGACATCAAGGGGCACACCGTCCACCGGGTGATGCTGACCGTCACCGCGGACATCGCGGAGGAATACTACTTCTCCTACCTGCTCGACCGCGCGAACCGCACGTTCCTCTGCATCGCGAGTGTCGCCGGCGGGATGGACATCGAGCAGGTCGCCGCCGAGACGCCGGAGCGGGTCGCCAAGGTCGCCATCGACGCGAACGTGGGCGTCGACCCGGCCACCGCCCGTGAGATCGCCAGCAAGGCCGGCTTCCCCGCGGAGGTCGCCGACCAGGTCGCCGACATCGCCGTCAAGCTGTGGCAGGCGTTCCGTGCGGAGGACGCCACCCTGGTGGAGGTCAACCCGCTCGCCCGCACGGCCGGCGGCGAGGTGCTCTGCCTGGACGCCAAGGTGACGCTGGACGCCAACGCCACCTTCCGCCACGCGGAGCACGAAGCCCTGGTCGACCAGGCCGCCGTCGACCCGCTGGAGCAGGCCGCCAAGGACAAGGACCTGAACTACGTCAAGCTCGACGGCCAGGTCGGCATCATCGGCAACGGTGCCGGGCTCGTCATGTCGACGCTCGACGTCGTCGCGTACGCCGGCGAGGAGTTCGGCGGCGTCCGCCCGGCCAACTTCCTGGACATCGGCGGCGGCGCCAGCGCCGCCGTGATGGCCAACGGCCTGGAGATCGTGCTGTCCGACCCGGCGGTCACGTCGGTGTTCGTGAACGTCTTCGGCGGCATCACCGCCTGCGATGAGGTCGCCAACGGCATCCTGCACGCCCTGGAGCTGCTCGCGCAGCGCGGCGAAGCCGTGGCCAAGCCTCTGGTCGTCCGGCTGGACGGCAACAACGCCGAGGCCGGGCGCGCGATCCTGGACGGTGCGGCCAGCCCGCTGGTGGAGCGGGTCGACACGATGGACGGCGCGGCCCGGCGGGCCGCCGAGCTCGCTGCGGCAGGGGTGTGACATGGCGATCTGGCTGACCAAGGACTCCAAGGTCATCGTGCAGGGCATGACCGGCTCGGAGGGCTCCAAGCACACCCGGCGGATGCTGGCCGCGGGCACCGTCGTCGTCGGCGGCGTGAACCCCCGCAAGGCCGGCCAGACCGTCGACTTCGACGGCGCCGCGCTGCCGGTCTTCGCCTCGGTCGCCGACGCGATGAAGGAGACCGGCGCCGACGTGACCGTCGTCTTCGTGCCGCCGGCGCACTCGAAGGCCGCGGTCGTGGAGGCCATCGACGCGGGCATCGGCCTCGCGGTCGTCATCACCGAGGGCATCCCGGTGCACGACACGGCGGCGTTCTGGGCGCACAACCTCTCCGCCGGCCAGCGCACCCGGATCATCGGCCCGAACTGCCCGGGCATCGCCTCGCCCGGCGCGTCCAACGCGGGCATCATCCCGGCGGACATCACGGGCGCCGGCCGCATCGGCCTGGTCAGCAAGAGCGGCACGCTGACCTACCAGTTGATGTACGAGCTGCGGGACATCGGCTTCTCCACCGCGGTCGGCATCGGCGGTGACCCGATCATCGGCACCACGCACATCGACGCGCTGGCGGCGTTCCAGGAAGACCCGGAAACCGACGCCATCGTGATGATCGGCGAGATCGGTGGCGACGCCGAGGAGCGGGCGGCGGACTTCATCAAGGCCAACGTGACCAAGCCGGTTGTCGGCTACATCGCCGGCTTCACCGCCCCGCCCGGCAAGACGATGGGGCACGCCGGCGCGATCATCTCCGGCTCGTCCGGGACGGCCGAGGCGAAGAAGGCGGCCCTGGAGTCGGCCGGCGTACAGGTCGGTAAGACGCCGAGCGAGACGGCCCGGCTCATGCGGGAGCTCATGCGTTCAGCGTGAGCGAGGAGCGAGCGCAGCGAGCCCCGCAGGGCGCGCCAGCGTTTGGCAGCGTGAGCGAGGAGCGAGCGCAGCGAGCCCCGCAGGGCGCGCGCAACGGCGTGCGGGAGCGGTGAGTGCGACGTGGAGATCTGGCACAGTAGGCCGTGATGGCAGGCACCCCGGATCCACCGCACGGCGGTGACGCGCGTGCGGGCGACCTAGCGCGCCCGGCGGACGCGGAGGCGGCGCTGAGCGCGGCGGAGGCCGCCCACCTCGCGGCGCGTGACACCGAGCCGATCGACGTGCGCGGGGGCCGGCTGGCCGATCGGGAGACCGTGCGCCTGCCCCGCCAGCGGCGCCCGGCCGGC
>DASQDS010000124.1:0-25479 GCA_035634075.1 Pilimelia sp.
CCGGGGCGTGGCCCCGCCCGCCACGCCGGGCCCGCGCCAGCCGCGGCCCCCGGCTGCCGTGCCGCGCGGCGGCGCCGCGGTCAAGGGCGTCGCCAACTCCTCGTGCGCGGACCTGTCCCGGCTGCGGGTCGCCTGGTACTACAACTGGACGCTGAGCGCGGGCGACTGCGCCGCACCCGGTTTCGTGCCGATGGTGGCCGGCAAGCAGGAGAAGACCCCGTCGGCGGTCTCCGCCGCGCTGGGCCGGGTCGCGCGCGGCGGGTACCGCACGGTGCTCGGCTTCAACGAGCCCAACAAGGCCGACCAGGCCAACCTGAGCGTCGCCCGCGCGGTCGCCCTGTGGCCGCGCCTGACCGCCAACCCGGGAATACGGGTGGGCAGCCCGGCCACGTCGGCGGACGCGCAGGGCTGGTTCACCGACTTCATGGCCCAGGTCACCGCCCGCAAGCTGCGGGTCGACTTCATCGCGTTGCACTGGTACGGCTGGAACGCCGGCTCCTGCGACGCGGACGCCGCCGAGTTGGAGCGGTACATCCGGTGGGCGGAGCGGCTGCCGGGCGGTCGACCGATCTGGCTCACGGAGTGGGGCTGCATGCACGAGAGCAACCCGGACCGGGCCACCGTCGCCCGGTTCTACGCGGGGGCGCTCGCCGTGTTCGCCCGGCACCCCCGCGTCGAGCGGTACGCCTGGTACCCGTGGAACACCCACAACGAACTGGTCGGCGCCGGCGGCGCGCTGACCCCGCTGGGCGCGGCGCTGGCCAAGGCCCCGGCCCGGCGGTGAGCGGCGCTCAGCGGCGGATCTGGGCGTACCGCCCGGCGTGATAGAGCAGCGGCGCGGCGCCGTCGTCGCGCTGCCCGCCGGCCAGCGGCTCGGCGAGCACGATCGCGTGGTCCCCGGCCGGCACCAGCCGGCTGACGCGGCAGGCGAGCCAGGCCAGCGCCCCGTCGAGCAGCGGCACATCGTACGGCCCGGGGCGCCACGCCGTGGGCCCGGCGAACCGGTCGACCCCGCGGGCGGCGAACGTGCGGGCCACCTCCTCCTGGTCCTCCGCCAGCAGGTGCACCGCCACGTGCGTAGCCCGCTCGACGGCCGGCCAGCAGGAGGAGCTCCGCGCGACGGCGAACGAGACCAGCGGCGGGTGCAGGGAGACGGAGGTGAATGAGGTGGCGGTGAAGCCGGCCGGCGGCGCGCCGGCGGCGGTCACGACGGTCACCGTCGCGGCCTGCCGCCGCAGCAGGGCACGAATCTCCTCCGTGGTCACTGCCGCGGTGCTTCTCCCCATCGTTGTCAGGCTACCCGGGTACCGGGCGGTGCGGCTCACCCCGACCGGCCGGGGCGCCGCCGGGGGTAGGCTGGCCGGATGACCAGCCCGGTCCCGTTGGGCCCCGAGGAGGAGCTCCTCTGGCGGGCGCTGATCCGCGTCGCGACCACCCTGCCCCGGGTGGTGGACAGCGACATCTCGCGGGACAGCGGGCTGTCCGCGTCGGCGTACGCGGTGCTGGTGCACCTTTCCGAGGTGCCGGGGCGGCACCTGCGGATGTCCGAGCTGGCCGCCCGGACGGTGCTGTCCGCCAGCCGGATCAGCCGGGTCGTGGAGGATCTCAGCCGTGCCGGCCTGGTGACCAAGGCCCGCTGCGCGGAGGACGGCCGGGGCAACCTCGCCGGCCTCACCGACGCCGGCCTGGCCCGCCTGCGGGCGGCGTACCCGATGCACCTGGCCCGCGTGCGCGAGCGCGTCGTCGACCACCTGTCCCCCGCGGAGGTCGCGTCCCTGGGGCCGGTGCTCGCCCGCCTCGCCGAGGCCCTGGACGGCTCCGCGCTGTTGGACGGCCCCGCCGCGCTGGACGGCGCGGTGGACGCCGGGGTCGCCGCGCCGCCCAGCCGCTGAGCCGGGGGCGGCCGGAGGCGCCCGCCCCCGGCCGTGTGGGTCAGCCCGCGCGCACCGGCGCGAGCGCGGCGCTCCACCGGACCACCTGGTCCACCATTGCGGTCACGGCGGCGGCATGGTGCTCCGCGGGCTGGAAGTGGCGGTACTCGTGGAAGTCGGTGTGCAGCGACAGGGCCACCTGCGCCCGGACGTCGGCCACCTGGAGCTCCCCCATGATGAGCCGCAGGTGCTCCACCGCCCGCGTGCCGCCCGCGGACCCGTAGCTGACGAAGCCGGCGGCCTTGTTCGTCCACTCCGCGTAGAGGAAGTCGATGGCGTTCTTCAGGGCACCCGAGGTCGAATGGTTGTACTCGGGCGTGACGAAGACGAAGCCGTCGAGGGACGCGATCTTCGCCGCCCACGCCTTGGTGTGCGGCTGGGCGTACTGGCCGAACGAGGGCGGCAGGATCTCGTCCAGGTGCGGGAGGCCGTAGTCGGCGATGTCCACGAGTTCGAAATCCGCGTCCGACCGCTTGGCGGCGATGTCGTGCACCCAGCGGGCCACGGCTTCGCCGTTGCGGCCCGGCCGGGTGCTGCCGATGATGATGCCGATCTTGGTCATGGCTACCCCTCGGTCGCTCGGTACTTGCTTTGCTGAGCAAGCATATGCGTTATGCTTGAGACGTCAAGTACTGGATGCGGGAGACTGAACACATGACAACCGAAGTCTTGGACGTGCCGGCGTACGACCGGTACGAGCTGCGCGTGGGCGGCGACCTCGCCGGCTACGCCCTGTACCAGCGGACCGACGGCGTCGTATCCGTCCTGCACACCGAGGTCGAGCCCGAGTACGAGGGTCGCGGGCTGGGCTCCGTACTGGCTCGCGGGGTGCTGGACGGCATCCGGGCGGCTGGCGAGTCGGTCCTGCCCCGATGCCCGTTCCTGCGGCGTTACCTGCAACGCCATGACGGCTACGCCGACCTGGTGCCGGCCGCCGACCGCGCCCGTTTCGGCCTGGCCGCCCCGGCTTGACCTGTACCGGATGCGGACCGGGGCGCGGGCCTTTGATTGAAGCTTCAAAGAGTGGGTACGATAACGGCGTGGCGGGTGAGCGGTGGTTGAGCGCGGACGAGCAGCGGGCGTGGCGGCGGCTCGGGGCGGTGATGCAGCGGCTCCCCGCCAGCCTTGACGGCCAGCTCCAGCGGGACGCGGATCTGAGCCACTTCGGCTACTGGGTGCTGGCGATGCTCTCCGAGGCGCCCGGCCGCTCGCTGCGGATGAGTGAGCTGGCCAGCCGCGCGCACGGTTCCCAGTCGCGGCTGTCGCATCTCGTGGCGGGGCTGGAGGGACGCGGCTGGATACGCCGGCAACGGGCCGCCGAGGACGGTCGGGGCAACGTCGCGGTCCTCACCGAGGCCGGCTACGCCAAGATCGTCGAGTCGGCTCCCGGCCACGTGGCGCAGGTCCGCAAGCTGGTCTTCGACGCCTTGACCCCGGCTCAGGTCGACCAGCTCGACGGCATCTGCACGGCCATCCTCGGCCAGCTCGACGCGGGCGACGACCGGCCGGGCGCGGACCCCTGCTGACCCGCCAGCGAGAGCCGGGCGGACGAGCGGCCCCGCGCGGGCCGTCGGCGGAGGCCGACCCGCGCGGGGCGCGCCCGGTCAGCGACTGAGCCGCCGGTACCGCCGCACGGACAGCGGGATGAAGACGGCCGCGAGCAGCACCGGCCATGCCACCGCCAGCGCCATCGCGTGCTGGGCGGCCCACGAGTCGCCACCCCAGCCCGGGTTGCCGAACAGCTCCCGGCTGGCGGCGACCGTCGCCGACAGCGGGTTCCACTCCGCCACGACGCCGAGCCAGCGCGGCATCGCCGCCGGCGGGGTGAACGCGTTGGACAGGAAGCCCAGCGGCCAGACCAGGATCTGCACCGCCACGACCGCCTCCGGGCCGCGCACCACCAGGCCGAGGTAGATGCCGACCCACAGCAGGGCGAAGCGCAGCAGCAGCAACAGCCCCACCGCGAGCAGCGCGGCCGCGACGCCGGAATGCCAGCGCCAGCCGATCAGCAGGCCACAGGCGACCATGATGCCGAGCGCGACGGTGGAGTGCAGCATGTCGGCCGCGCACCGCCCCGCCACCACCGCGGACCCGGCCATCGGCATGGAACGGAACCGGTCCGTCACCCCCTTGGCGGCGTCGGTGCCGACCGCGATGAACGTCGCCTCCACCCCGAAGGCCATCGTCATGGCGAACATGCCGGGCAGCAGGAACTCCCGGTAGTCGCCGCCGCCGGGCACCGTCATCGCCCCGCCGAACAGGAACGCGAACATGAGCGCGGTCAGCACCGGGAAGAGCAGGCCGATCGCGAGCTGGCCGGGCTGGCGGGCCCAGTGGGCGAGGTCGCGCCGGGTGACCGTCCAGCCGTCGGCCACGGCCCAGCGCAGCCGCGACACCGGTCCGCCCGGCACGGCCGGGAGGCTGTCCACCGCCGGCGCCGTCACGCCGCCACCCCCGCCCGAGCCCGCTCGGCCCCGCCGCCCGCGGGCGCCGTGACGTGCAGGAAGACCTCGTCCAGCGTCGGCCGGCGCAGGCCGATGTCCTGGACCTCGATGCCGGCGTCGACCAGCGCGCCGGCGACGGCCACGAGGGCGGCCACCCGGTCGGCGACGGGTGCGCCGATCCGCCGGGTGTCCACGTCGACGTCCGGCCGCGCGCCGGCCGCCCCGGCCACCACGGCGACCGCCGCCGCGAGCTGGTCGGCGCGTGCCACCACCACGTCGACGCGGTCGCCACCCAGCCGGGACTTCAGCTCCGCCGGCGTACCGTCGGCGATCACCCGCCCGTCGTCGAGGACGGAAACGCGGTCCGCCAACTGGTCGGCCTCCTCGAGGTACTGGGTGGTGAGCAGCACGGTGGTGCCCCCGCCGACCAGCGCACGCACGGCGGCCCACACCTCCGCCCGGCCGCGCGGGTCCAGCCCGGTGGTGGGTTCGTCCAGGAAGAGCACGGGCGGCGCCAGGATGAGGCTGGCCGCCAGGTCCAGCCTCCGCCGCATGCCGCCGGAGTAGCGGGCGACCGGCTTGCCGCCGGTCTCGGCCAGGCCGAACCTGTCCAGCAGCTCGCCGGCCCGCTGCCGCGCCCGGCGGGCGCCGAGGTGGTAGAGCCGGCCGAAGAGTTCCAGGTTCTGCCGGCCGCTCAGCACCTCGTCCACGGCGGCGTGCTGACCGACGAGCCCGATCCGCAGCCTGACCTGGGCCGCCTGCCGGACCACGTCGTAGCCGGCCACCGCGGCCCGGCCGGCATCCGGCCGCAGCAGCGTGGTGAGGACACGCACGGCGGTCGTCTTGCCGGCGCCGTTCGGCCCGAGCAGGCCGTGGACGGTGCCGCGGGGAACCGACAAATCGAATCCGTCGAGCGCGGGTCGCCCGCCGTAGAGCTTGCGGACACCCTCGGCCACCACAGCCAGCCGATCGTGCGCCATCTCGCCTCCCACTCAGTACGTTGTACGGAGTAACGCCGCCGATTATACGTACGCCGTACGGGGTTCTGGCAAGTCCCGCGTCGTCATCCCTGCGACGGACGGCGTGGCCGGAGGCCCACGGCTCCCGCGGCGCGCCGGTCAGCGCCTGGGCGGGGAGGGCCCGGGGCGGCGCACGGGCGTAGCCCTGAAACCGGGCAAAGCGGCCGGCGCAGCGGGGAGAATCCCTGGCGGGGGTGGTCTTCGTGGCGGACTGGCGGGTGGTGTGCGCCGGCGTGGTGTCCGGGTTGCTGTATCTGACCCTGCCGGCCGCCGCGCCACCGCACGCCCAGCCGGCCGACCGGGCGGACGCGCCCGCCGCGCGGATCGCCGGGGTGCTGGACCTGCCGCGCCCGCCCGACGGCCCGTCCTGGGCGCCGCGCCCGGTGACCACCGCGGGGCTGCGGGCGGTGGCGACCGCCGGGCCCGCCGGCTGCGCGCTGCGCACCGCCGGCGGGGCCGGGGGATTCCTGCCGGGGGTCAACCTCGGCAGCACCACGCCCGGCTCCCAACCGGGCGAGCTGGCCGTCGACGCCGACGACTACCGGGCCTGGTTCGCCGCGATGGGCCGGTTGGGGGTTCGCGCGGTGCGCGTCTACACCATCCACCCGCCCGCCTTCTACACCGAACTCGCCGCCCACAACCGCGCCTACCCCGACCGGCCGCTCTACCTGGTGCACGGCGTCTACCTGCCCGACGAGACCGCGTACCTGCGCAGCCGGAACCTCTACGACGCGACGGCGCGGGCGGCGTTCACCCGCGAGCTGCGCGACGCCTCCGCCGCCGTCAGCGGGACGCTGACCCGGCCCCGCACCCGCGGCCGCGCCAGCGGGACCTGGACCACCGACGTGAGCGCGTGGCTCGCGGCCTGGGTGATCGGCGTGGAGTGGGACCCACCCGCCGTCGCCGCCTCCGACGCGGCCAACGCCGACGCCCCCGCCTTCGCCGGCCGCTACTTCCGCAGTACGCCCGCGGCCAGCCCGACGGAACGCTGGCTCGCTGCCCGGATGGACGAGCTCGCCACCGCCGAGGCGGCCCGCGGGCGCACCGCGCCGGTCGCGTTCGTCAACTGGCCCAGCACCGACCCGCTGCGCCACCCCGACGAGCCACTGCGCGAGGAGGACCTGGTCGGGATCGACGCGAACCACGTCCGGCCGACCGCCGCGTGGCCGGGCGGCACGTTCGCCAGCTACCACGCGTACCCCTACTACCCGGATTTCCAGCGGCACGCGCCCGCGTTGCTCGCCTACCGCCACCGCGGCCGGCCCGACCCGTACGCCGGCTACCTCGCCGCCCTGCGCCGCCACCACAAAGGGCTCCCCGTGATCATCACGGAATTCGGCGTGCCGTCCAGCGTGGGCAGCGCCCACCCCGGCCCGCTCGGCCGCGACCCGGGTGACCACTCCGAGCAGGAGGCGATGGCCATCGACGCCGACCTGCTCCGCATCATCCACGACGTGGGGCTCGCCGGCGGCTTCGTCTTCAGCTGGGTGGATGAGTGGTTCAAGTTCACCTGGAACACGATCAACCACCACGTGCCGCCCGGGCGCCGGCAGCTGTGGCACGACGTGCTGACCAACGAGCAGCACTTCGGCGTGCTCGCCGCCGACGCCACCGGCGACCCGGAGGCGCGGCCCACCACGCTGCTGGACGCCGCATCGGACGCCGCGTCGGCCCGGCCGGCCCGGCGGGTGATGGCCAGCGTCGACGAGTCCTACCTGCACCTGTCGATCAAGCTCGCCGACCCGCGGCCCGCCCGGCTGACCGTCGGCCTGGACGTCCTGCCCAGCCTCACCGGCGCACCCCCGCCCGGCTCCACCGACCGGCGGGCGGATGCCGCGCTGGTGCTCGACCTCGCCGCGCGGACCGGGCAGGCCTGGCTGCGCGGGGAGCTCGACCCGGTGCCGCTCGACTACGGCCGGTCGGCCATCCGATCGTCGGTGGGCGTGCCGCGGCGCACCGGCGACTGGCGGCCGTTCCACCTCATCGTCAACCGCGCGCTCGTCGTCCCGTCCACCGGGCGCCGGCTACCGGCCGAGATGTTCAACGCGGGCGCCCTGCGACACGGCCCCTGGGACCCGGCCGACCCCGCCGCCGACAGCCGGGCGCTGTGGCGGGTCACCGGCACCGACCTCACGGTCCGCGTGCCGTGGGCCATGGCCGGCTTCGGCGACCCGTCCTCGCACAGCGTCCTCGTGCCGCGCGACGGCGTCGCCACCGCCGACCGGTCGCCGGGAGTGGCAGTCACCCTGTCGGCCCGGGGCACCGACCAGCGGGCCGGCACCGTCCGGTGGGCCGGCTGGCAGCGCGTCCACCACCGCGAGCGGCTCAAGCGCGGAGCCGGCGCGCTCCGCGACGCGCTGGTGGCCACGGGCGGCTAGGGCGGCGGACCGTGCCCGGCGCACCACCTGCGGTGCGCCGGGCCGGCGTGGCCCGCTGTTCCTTACCGCGCCGGTGGGGCCGGCAGCGAACCGGCGGTGAACCGCGGCGTCGCCGTTGGGCCGATGGCGTCCCCTGCCAGCCCGGCGCGGCCGGCCTCAGACGGCGAGGCCCGGACGAAATACCGAACGGTGTTGTTGATGGTGCGGGCCGTAATCATCCACTGTTGACCATCGTCGTTCGTCAGCCTGGACACGGTGGGGTCGGAGCCCATCACACTCGCCTCCAGCGTCTGCCAGCTTCCCCACGTGCCCAACGCTTGGGCATTCTCCCAGATGTAGTGGAGGTAGTTGTCCGTCCCGCGGACGACGACGGCGATCCGGCCGTACAGTGGATCTAGGATCGCAGCCGGTGAGCCCGCTGCCGGCAGGTCGCCGACCGCGGTCCACTCCGCCTCGAAGGTGCCGGCGATGTCCTGCGACTTCGTCCTGATGACGCCGTCCGGGCCACGGACGAAGACCCGCGTCACGTAGCCCGGCGCGACCACCACCGCGGGGGTGCCCGTCATCCCGGAACCGCCGAGGTCCTCCCACGCCGACAGCGAGCCGCTCGCGCGGTAGATGGCGGTCTGGACTGCACCTCCGGCGCCGACGCCGACGAGCCGCAGACCGCCATCGGCAACGACGACGGTGACAGGGCCGGTCAGGCCGGCGTCGCCGAGGTTCCGCCAGGCGGGAACGGGGCTTCGCTGGTTGAGTGCCCAGAGGTGGCCGTCGGCGTCCACGGCGAACAGCACGACGGTGCCATCGGCCAGCTTGCCGGTGGTGGGCGGTGACGCCATGGAACCACCGAGAGCGTTCCAGCCTTGCCAGGTCGGCGAGCTCGGCGCCGTCTCGCTGATGGATCGGATGTTGCTGTCCGTGTGCTGCACGGCGAGCTGCACCCGGCCGTCGGCCAGCTGGGCGAGCGCCGGCTGGCCGGTGAAGGCTGTTGCCATCTCCGACAGGTTGGTCCACTCCACGGAGCCGAACACGTTCGGATTCCGCTGCCGACCGACCATCACCTCGCCGTAGTTGCCGACGTAGGCGTACGCCACCTCACCCTGCGTCGCCGTACCCGTTGGAGTCAGCTGGTGAACGGTGACGCGCGCATACTGAGCGATAGGAACCCTTGGCAGCGGATCCGCAAAGTAGCCCTGCAGGTCCACGTAGATAAAGACGGTGCCGGTCGACGCGTTTCTGATGCGAACCTTCCCGTCCGCGCTGACCTTCGTCACCGCGAGCGCGGAACGCGCTGGCGTTCCAGCGCTGAAGGATAGCGCCGAGAAGCTGGCCGGGGCACCATCCGCCGGCCATGCCTGGAGGTTGCCGTTCTGGGTGGGTCGGACCGCGGAGATGTTGAGCGCCGCCGCCGCCACACCACGAGTTGGCAATCCGTTGACACCATTGACCTGCACGTCAATGGTCCCGTTCGCCGGGATGGGGGTGGCCGGCGCTACGTAGAGCCTTGTCGAGGACGGCCGGAACCCTGCCCCAGTCGACGGCGTCCCAGTGAAGTATCCCTGTGCGGTCAAGGCAAGGTGGATGGGCTCTGTGCTGTTGTTGGCAACGGTGACGCGGCCGTTGGCGGGCAACCGGACTGACGCCCCGTGTGACGTGGTCCCCGCCAGGAAGTCGACGGTAGCCCGTGGGCCCGAGCCACCCTCCGCATAGACGGCGAGCCAGCCGCGCTCGGTCGATCCGACGATGAAGTCGACGAACGCCGCGGACGCACCGGCCGGGATTACGCCACCGGTGAGGGTGAAGGTGCGGGTGGCACCCGCCGGGATGGCACCTTGGCCTGCGCGGGTGTCCACCAGGCGCGCATAGTCCACCGGAACGAAGCCACCGCCGACCGGCTGCATCGAGGAAGTGAAATAGCCTTGAACGTCAATCAGTACGTGGGTGCTACCCGCACTGTTGTAGACGGATATCCGCCCGTTGGCACCCACCTGCACGGCGGCGGAGTTGGACAAGATGTCCCCCGCCCGGACGTTCAGCGCGGAGACACCGTTCGCCGGCGCACCGTCCGGCCTCAGGGAGATGTGGGTAGTCGCCGAGGGCGAGACTGCGGTGACGTCGACGAGCACCGCGCCGACCTCAGCCATCGGGACGCCTCCGATACCCAACACCTGGATGGACGTGGTGCTGCCCGGACCGCGCGCGCCGGTGACACCACCAATGCCACTGCGAGTGTCGAGCAGAGCCCCCGGCGTGCTAAGCGGCACATAGTCTCCGCCGATGCCGGCGGCGTCAGCCTGCGCCGGCGCCTGCCGCGCGATGACGGCCATCCCGACCGACACCACGAGCGCCAGGACGCCAACGGCGACCCGCGTCCACCGCAGCGCTCTTCCCGACCTCTCCATTCGACCTCGCTCAAACTCTACGGACACGTCGATTCCGACCACAGATTTCCTCCCCGACCCATGCGCATCCTGATTGCAACGCCGCCTTCAAGCGGCCACTAGTGCACCTTTGCTAGGCTCACTGCCCGCCATTACAAGTGGCAACCCCCACTTGGACCGCCGAAGTCTTCCGCCACCTCTCTGATATCCCCATCTGGAGATGCGCCAGCAGCGCGAGTCAAAACATCAAGCAGCGGCCACGCCTCAAGATCTCTCAGCATCTCCGCGATCCTCCGATAGGTCTCGTAGTCACTATCGTTGTCCGCTATCAGTCCATGAACGAGTGGCTCGAGCCGAGCGACTAAACGGTCGCGCGGGATGCGGTAGATACAGCGTCGAACCTCACCGATAAGCGCGTGCGAAACACTTGCCAACCTAAAAAGCTCGGGAAGCAACTGCTCATTGATTGCGGGGTCAGTAAACCCGAGCACTACAAGGGCCGCACGTCGCCAAGGAAGCTCCCCCAGGCCTTCGCGAAGCGTTGCTACTTCATCGACGTGCCGCAAACCCGCCAACGCCTCGCGGTAGGAGGCCTCGGCGTAAACAAACGTCAGCCAGGCGCTTTTTGACTCAGCGTCCATGCTACTTCTTCCGTCCTGGAACTCGTTCCCACGGTAGGTTCAAGAACCCATCGATAAATTCTTGAGGCGTCATCGGCCGCGTTCGGCCGTCCGCCGACAGCCGGACCGACGCTCCGTGCGAGGTGGTGCCCGGCAGGAAGTCGATGGTGGCGCGGGTGTAGGAACCATCCGCCGGGTACGCGCTCAGCCAACTCCGCACCCGGGCACCGCTGACGACGAAGTCCAGGAAAACGGCGGATGCACCCGCTGGAATGACGCCCCCGGTCAGGGTGAACGTCCGCGCCGTACCGGCCGCGATGGCGGCGCCCCCCAGGCCGGTGGGCGTGTCGACCAGGCGGGTGTGGTTCACCGGCACGAACCCGCCGCCCAGGCCGCCGGGCGTTGCGGTGAAATAGCCCTGGACATCGATCACGATGTGGGTGGTGCCCGCGCTGTTGTAGACCGCAATCTTCCCGTTGGCCCCCACCGGAACGGCGGCGGAGTTCGACAGCACTTCCCCCGCCTTGACGTTGAGCATGGAAACGCCGGGCCACGGCGAGCCGTCACCCGTCAGCGTCAGGTACGTGTTCGCGGTCGGCGACACGGTGCTGACGTCGATCAGTACCGCGCTGACCTCTTCTGCCGGCACGCCACCGGCACCAAGCACCTCGACCGACGTCGTGCTGGCAGGGCCGCGGACGCCGGTGACACCGCCGATACCGGTGCGGGTGTCGAGGACGGCCCACGGCGTGGTCAACGGCACGAAGTCACCGCCGATCCTGGCCGCGTCAGCCTGCGCCGGCGCCTGCCGCGCCACGACCGCCATCCCGACTGATACCACCAACGCCAACACACCAACAACCACCCGCACCCACAGCAGGCGTCTCCGCGTTATTCCCGGTTGATCTGACTCGAGCGCTACGGATACATAGCTTCCGACCACAGGTTCCTTCCCAACAAAATGCGAATACTAGATGCAGCTCTTCCGAGTGCATCGCGTTTATATCAGGCGGCCGCATAAATGCTGCACCCGCAGCAATTGCCATCACGGGTGGCGACCATCACCCAAAGTCCAACCGAGGTATTCGGACACCTCCCCAACATCTGCGTCCGTACTAATTGGTAGCGCAATCAGCTAAACGAGTAGCTGACATCCACGGCGACAGCTCTTGCATGAACGGCCACGCTCGCAGCAGACGCCGCACCCTTTCAGCAGATTCCTAAGGCAAGTCATTCTGAAGATGCAGCCAGTCCGAAAGTCGATCGATAATTCGTTGATCGGTCAATCGATTTGCAATTGGCACACACGCCGCAATCAAGTTTTTCGCATCCCGAAGTGCGCGAACCCGTTCGATAGGCAGAGCCCTCAAGTCCCGAACTTGCTCGGTCGCCAGATCAAGCGGCACCTCGATTAAATCAAGACAAAGCGCGACAGTGGAGTTGACGTCGAATAGGGCGGCATCTCCACCGCCCCCCGCAAAGTAGGAGGCGGCAAGATTGGCGATCCGGATTGCGCCTCTGCATTTGCCCATCATCGCCTGGTCCATCGCTTCTGCAGTTGCTACAGAGGCCAACCTGGCGAACGCATGCCTCTCCGATTCGATCGTGGATTGATACATTCCCTGCAATGCACGCGTCGTGACGATCTCCCACCAGAACCGCTTGTCGACATCCGACACCGGTTGGTGTTGTCGCAGCCAGACGCGGACTTCCGCGGGATCGAGACTGCCAAGATATCTCAAGGCCGTGTCGCTAACCTGCATACTCCATGCTTTCTGGACCGAATCTGATGCCAGCATTCCTAAACGCGTTTGCGGCGAAGTCGAGGCTACAGTAACAGGGCCTGTAATGCCCGCTGTGACTCGAGATCCTAAGGCCGAAGTACTCGCCCCCACCCCCCGCGATCTCAGCCTCACCCGCGGCACGTACCGGTGCGCCACGCGTCAAAGCTGTGTGCGCAATCTCTTGGCTGTTGACAGTCTTCGGCATGACCCGGATCGCTCCACCCTCCGTAATTGCCCACTTCAAAGTACCTGAGTTGATCACATCGTCGAATCCTGCCTCCCCCGGGCCAACGGGGCGGACGCCCAGGGAATCCGCTAGAGCGAGCTCGTTCTCCAGATTGGACATTTGATTCTTGAACGGGGCACTATTTCCAACACAGTTGTGTACGAGTACCTGTGCGTTGCCGGCGAGCACATAGTACGTGTGGAGGGTGTCGACTTCGAGGTTGTAGACCTGCTGCGTCTGCGTCCACGCGCGTGTCCCAACGACCGTTGCCGGGCGGTTGTCGGCCGTTCGGAACTCGTACCCCGGCTTCAGGTCCTTGGCGTCGACCCAGCGGTTCTCGCTGTCCACCCAGAACGGGTGCTCGTCGGTCGCCGTGACCGTGCCGGTGTCGGTGCCAGCCGTGCCGTCGGTGTCCACAGTGACCTCGACGAGCTTCTTCTCGCCGTCACCCACCATCACATCGGTGACCCGGCGCTTCTCCGTCCGGTCCGTGGTGGGGTCCGTGGCGAGGACCGTGTCACCCACCTTGACCTCGCTGATCGGCTTGCTGCTGCCGTTGGCCATCACCACCGCGGTGTTGGGGGTGAAGCTGTTCGGCTTGCGGCACGCGCGCCCGAGTAGGCCGCCGATCCGGCCACTGGCGATGTTGCTCACCTCGGCGCGAGCAGCGCCGGCCGCCTGCCCGGCCGCCGACCTGAAGCCCTGGCCGATCGACCGGATACCCGCCCCGAGCGCGGCGCCGCCGACGGAGAAGAGGCCGCCCGTGACCCCGCCGAGCAGGCCGCCGAGCGCCGTGGAGCCGGCCAGGTCCCAGCCCCGCTCGCCGTTGACGTAGCCGGTGACGAAGCTGCCCACGGCGCCGGCGAGCGCACCGCAGGCGACCGCGCCAACGCCGGTCCAGCCGATGGCAGCGCCGCAGACCAGGCCGACGCCGACGCCGGCGGCGATGCCGAGGATCGTCGCCCGGTGTTCCTCCACGAAGTCGGCGATGCCGTCAGCAGCCTTTGACACCGTCTCCAGCACTGGCCCGGCGGCCGCCACCGCCTTGTCGTAGATCTCCTTCGCGCCCTTCCACGTGTCCTTCACCACGTTCTCCAGGGCGGCCACCGCCCTGGCTGGCAGGGACGCGGCGGCGGACACCAGCCGCGTCAGTCCGCTCAGGAGCGGCTTGGCGACAGCGGCGATGACCTTGAGGGGCGTGTGCCGGACGGCGTACTCGACCGCCTTCTTCGCCACGGCCGTGACCCTCTTGGCCTGGGCGATGGCCGCCCGACGAATTTCCTGCGCTTTCCGGTTGGCCCAGTTACCGACCTCGCTGGCCTTCTTACCGATCCACCGGATCCCCTCAGCGACCTTGTTAAATCCGGCTTTCACCTTGTCGACCAACCAACTGCCCGTGGCCTTCAGGCCGGACCACGCGTAGTTGAGGCCCTGCCACGCCCAGCTGCCCACCTGTTTGATGCCGGACCAGGCCTTGTTGGCGGCCCAGCTGACGCCCTTGCTGACGGCGCGCAGGCCCTTGTTGACCCACTTGGGCCAGTGCCCGTCGGGGTCGATGGCGTCCAGGGGTGCCCCGGCGCCGTACGCGTAGCGGTTGGCCAGGTTCGAGGCGCCGGAGCGGTAGGTCACGCTGTCCCGGGAGACGAAGCCGCCGGTGTCCGGCTGGTACCACCGGGCGCCCATGTTGACCTGGCCCGTCGACGGGTCGGTCCAGTCGCCCTGGTAGCCCACGTTGCCGATGTCGCCGGCCGCGGCGACCTTCTTGCCGAACGGGTCGTAGGCGACCGAGCCCTGCAGCGCCGGCAGCACGGTGTCCGCCGGGTCGAACTGGGCCACCGCGTCGCCGTGCACGTCGGCGAGCACGACGCGCTTGTCGGTGCCGTCGGACACCGCGAGCAGGTCGTCGGAGCCGTCCCGCCCGTAGCGCTTGCCGCCCTCGGCGACCACCTCGTCGGAGAGGCCGGCGTACCCGAAGGCCTGATCGTTGCGGCTGGCCACCCGGTCGAGCGCGTCGTACGCGTACGCCTCGTCGTCGGCCGCCACCAGCCGGTCGAAGGCGTCGAACGAGAACTCGTCGGCGAGCCCCGAGCTGGTCCGGGTCCGCAGGGTGCCGCGCGGCGTGTACGCGTAGGTGTAGTCCCCGTCGGAGCGCAGCCGGTTCCGCTCGTCGTACGTCGCGGTCTTCGGGCCCGCCCGCACCCGGTTGCCGGAGTCGTCCCAGCCGTACTCGACCGTACCGGCCGCGCTGGTCCACGACGTCAGCCGACCGATGTCGTCATACCCGTACGTGTTGTCCCCCGCGCCGGCTGTCCCGGTGGTGGTCTTGCGCACGACGTGGTCGTTGAGGTCCAACTCGTAAGCCACCGACGAGACCACCTGGGCCGCGGCGTTGCGCACCGTGTCGGTGGCCAACCGGCCGGCGTTGTCGTAGCCGAAGCTGCGGACCCGCCCAGCGCCGTAGTCGATGGTCTTTGTCTGACCGGCGGCGTTGTAGTCGAGCGTCTGCCGGTTGCTGGTGACGCCATCGGTCACCGTCTTCAGTCGGCCGCTGGCGTACGTGAAGGCCGCCTCACCGGCCGCGTCCGCGCGGCGTACGAGCTGGCCGTCGTTGTTGTAGCCGAAGCCGGCGGTGCCGCCCGGGCCGGTGGCCGCGAGCAGCCCGCCCCGGTCGTTGTAGGTGTAGGTGTTCGTGCCGCCCGGCGTGCCGGCGCTGGCGACCCGGCCGGCCAGGTCGTAGCGCAGGACGCGCTGCTGGGTGCCGGCCTCCGCACCGGAACCGGTCTCCTCGGTGAGCCGACCGGCAGCGTCGTAACCGCGCTGCCGGAGTACGCCGCCGGGAGCGCTGAGCCGCGCCGGCCGGCCGTCGCTGTCGTAGCCGACGCTCCAGGTCCGGTCCGCGGCCGCCGGGTGCGCCGCCGTCGCCGGCTCGATGACGGATTCGGGCAGGCCAAGGCTGTTCGTGGTGTAGATGGTCGGGTTGCCGCGTCCGTCGGTGTAGCGGGTGCGGGCACCCGCGGCGTCGTAGCCGAACGTCGTGGTGATCGCGGCCGTGGGACTGACCGGCTCCACCTGCCGCACCAGCTGGTTACGGGCGTCGTACGCGAAGGTAGTGACCTTCTGGTACGGGTCGGTGGCGGTCGTCAGGTTGCCCGCGGGGTCGTAGCCGTAACGCTGTGCGCGGATCACCGTGCCATCGGGGGCCAGGTCCTGCTCGGCGGCCAGCCGCCCGGCGGTGTCGAACGTCGTCCGCGACGTGCGGCTCATCCCGTCGGACAGTCGGACCTGGCGGCCCACGTAGTCGTACCCGAACTGCGTCACGACGCCACTCGGGTCCCTGGTCGAGAGCAGGGCCCCCACGGTGTCGTAGGTGTTCACCGTGGTCGCGCCGGAGGGCGCGGCCATCGTGGTGAGGTTGCCCGCGTCGTCGTAGCCGAACCTCGTGGTGAAGTTTTCCGGCACGGGCCGCCGCTCCACGTGCGTGAGCGTGATCTGGCGGTCGAGGTCGTCGTAGGTGGACTCCACCCGCGCACCGGTCGGGTCGGTGGTGGAGAGCACCTCACCGGTGCGGGTGTACGTGTACCGCCACACCGCCCGCTCATCGTTGGTGCTGGCCGGCTCGTCGCGGGTGACCACTCGGCCGAGCTGGTCATAGGTGTAGCGGGTGACGGCGCCGCCGGGGGCGGTGACGCTGAGGACGTTGCCCAGCCCGTCGTACGCGGTGCGGGTGGTGGGCGTGACGGCCAGGCCCCCGGCGGTCGTGTACCGCGGAGCGATCGTGGCCGTCCGGCGGCCGGCCTTGTCGTACTCGGCCCGGCTGACGTTGCCCAGCTCGTCGGCGGAGGCGACGAGGTCGCCGAAGGAGTCGTAGTCCGCCGCGGTGACGGGTCGGACGGTCTGCGCGGGCCCGCCCGCCGACTCGGCGGCCACCGGCGGGGCGGTCGTCCGGGTGCGCCGACCTGCCTCGTCGTTGTCGAAGGTGGTGGTGAAGTCGGCCTTGGTGGCCCCCGTCACGTTGCCGCGCGGGTCGGTGATCGACGTCAACGCCCCGCGCCGGTCGTAGCCGTACGACGTGACGGAGTTCCCGCTGGGGCCGATCACCGTCTCCGTCGTCTGGTTGCCGGCGTCGTCGTAGCCGTACTCGATGACGTCCTGGACGACCGGGACCAGCCACGGAACGTTGGAGTGGTTGCCCGCGCGGGTGACCCGGGTGACGTTGCCGGCCGGGTCGTACCGGTAGGTGGTGGCGCGGTTCAGCCGGTCCGGGTCCTCGATCGTCTGGATCACCCGGCCGGCCGCGTCGACCGTGTGTGCGGTGGCGACCTTGCCGTTGGCGCTGGTCCGCCTCTTCAGGTACCCGGCCGCGTCGTAGGTGTTCTCCTCGACGACGTAGTCGCGGGTGCTGCCGTCGGCGTTGCGGAAGCCCTTCATCGTGATCTTGTGGAGCAGATCGTCGAAGTAGTAGGCGTACTCCAGCCGCCGGCCCATCGAGTCCGTGTCGCTTTCCAGACGGCCGGCGTAGTCGTACGAGTACGAGTGCAGCACCAGGTAGTCGCCCGGGTTGGGCGCACCAGGCGGGTCGCCCGCCCAGTCCCGCAGCCGGACCTCCGCGAGCGCGTTGCGGGCGGTGTAGGCGTACTCGTAGCGGTTGTCGTTCGGGTCCTGCATGAAGGTGCGGTTGCCGAAGCGGTCGTAGCCGTACCGCGTCTCGTTGCCCTCCGGGTCGGTCACCAGCTCGGGCCGCCCCGCGTCGTCGTATCGTGTCTGGGCGACCCGGGGGGCGTCGTCGCCGAGCAGGTCCTGCACGGTGGTCTTCTCGACGTTGCCGTCGCGGTCGTATTCCAGCACCGTCTGCGCTTGGTGCCGCTCGCCGCTGACCGCACCGGTGGTCGCCGGCCCGGTGACCGTTTTCTGCCGGCCCAGCCCGTCGTAGCTGTACCTCGTGACGACGCCGGCCGGGTACGTGTCCGAGATCTCCTTCTCCGTGATCCGCCGGCCGAGCGCGTCGTAGGTGAACTCCATGATCAGCCCGGACGGCGAGGTCACCCGTGCCAGGTCACCGTTCTGGAAGTACTGGTAGGACGTGACCTTCTGCCGCTCGTCGGTCGTCGCCCTCAGCAGCCCGGCCGGCGGGCTGCCGCCTCCCACCGCCACCTCCGCCCCCACGGTGTACAGGTGGCTCACCGAGCTGCCGTCCGGGTTGGTCTGCGACGCCAACTCGCCGCTGAAGTGGTAGGTGTACCTGGTGCGGTACGTCGTGTCCGCCGCGCTGGCGGACCGACCGTCGCGCACCTCGGTCGGCAGGTCGTTGCGCGGGTCGAACGGATCGGTGATCACCGCGGGGTACGTGTAGTAGCTGGTGTGGCACTCCGTCGGCGTCCGGCAGGACTTCTTCGTGGCCACGTTCCCTCGCGCGTCGAAGCCCATCTCGACGAACTGGCCGTTCTCGTTGACGACCTTGTACTGGTTGCCCGCCGCGTCGTAGAAGTACGTGCGGATGGCCGTCGACTCGGACGAGACTGGTTTGATCACCGGCCCGCCGTCGTCGCCGGGGATCACCGTGCAGAAGCCCGGATCGCCGGGGTCCGGCGTGGTGCAGCTCGACGGCGACGGCGACGGCGACGCGCTCGGCCGGGGTTGGTCTTCCTCCCGGGTTTCCCGACCCATCGGGGTGCCCGAGCGCAGCAGGCGACCGGTCAGCGCGTCGTACTCGTAGAGGTGTGGACGGTTCGCCGGGTCGAGCACCTGCACGCCACGGCGCAGGTCCGTGTCACCACCGAAGACGAGCGGCGCACCAATTTTCCAGGTCCCGCCGTCCCGGTCGGTGTATTCCGCCACCCGGTCCAGCGCGACGTCGTACGCCAGCTCCGCGGCGACCCGGCCGCTCGGCAGGGTCACCTTCGTGAGCTGGTCGGCCGCCACCTTGCCGTACTCGTAGTGGCTGGCGACAGCCGCCGGGCCGAGCGGGCTCGAGTAGACAGCCACCTCGTCGATGCCACCGTTGAAATACCGCTGCGCGGCGGTGCCCCACTGCGGCCACGAGGCGGGCGGCACGGCGGACGCCGCGCCCACCTGGTTGAAGGTCAGTGTGGTGTGGTCGATGGTGCCGGTCAGCTCGCCGGCCTTCACGCCGTCCAGATACAGAATTTGCTTGTCGCCCATGGCGGCGAGGACGACGTGGTGCCACTTCCCATCGTTGACGAGCTGCGGCGCAATGATCGGTGCAGGCACACCCGTGGTGGCGAACTGGCCACGAAGCCGGCCGTCCGTGCCCACGTAGAGCACCGGCACAGCCTTGGTGGCCGCCGTGCCGACCGCCTTGTCCTGGTAGCCGAGCAGCGGCCCCGCCTGGCCGGTCTGGTTGACGTTGAACCACAGCTCTACGGCACCGTCCCGGCTCTTCTTCAGAGCGCCGTTCGGCAACCCCACATTGGACGAGCTGCCGTTGAAGGTCGCGGCGGTGTCGCCCGTCCCGGCGAGCGCGCCCTGCCGGCCCTGGGCGGCCGACCGGTACGTCCCGGCGTCCTTGCCGAGATTCACCGCGACCTCGCTCGCCGCGCCGGTGCCCTCGGCGTCGCCGAGGCGCCAGTACGACTCGGGGCGGGAATCCAGAACCGCCGTGCGGTAATGCGACCCCGGGCCGTAGTCGTAGGTGGTGCAGGCCGACTCCGGGCCGCACACGCTGCGCAGCCTGTCGCCCTCGTACGTGTACTTCCAGGTCAGCGGCGCCCCGTCGACCGGGTCGGTGCGCACCGTGTCGACGTGACGGCCCTGCCAGGTGAAGTGCAGGGAGCGGCCCGCCCTGTTGGTCGGGCTGTTGGCGACCTGCGCCTGGACGAGGCGGCCCGTCATGATGTCGCGGCGCAAGGTCACCGCCCGATTGGCGAGGTCCGTGATGCTGATCAGCCTGCCGGGGTCGCCGGGGGCGGTGGGCGATCCCAGCTGATATGTCGTACCTGACCTGTCGGTCAGCTTGTAGGTCGTCCCGTCCAGCCGGAGCCGGGCGGTGCGGCCGGGTGGCGCGGCGTACGTACCGTCCGGGTTCCGGCCGAACCGCACGGTCTGGCCGTCCGGATACGTCACGACCATGTTGCCCGAGCCGTCACCGTCGGAGGCCAGGGTCATGTCGTACTTCGTCGCCCAGCCGGCGCCAAACGCCAGGTCGCGCCGCGGGTCCAGGCTGTTGTACGTGCGCAGCACGTTGAGCTCCGGGCCTGCGGTCGGCACCGCCGCGTCGACGGCCGCGGTGGAGACGTTGCCGGTGTTCGGATCGAATTCCCTGTCCCGCGCACCCTGCGGTGCGCCCGCGATCCGGGACGTGATGTCGGGTTGCGGGACCGCCGTGAGCATCACCGAGTAGGGCGACGGCACCTCGGTGGACGCGTCCTTGGTGACGACCCGCCACATGTACGCGGTGCTCCACGACAGCCGGCCCGCCGGGACGGACCACGCGGTGGCGGGATGGAAACCGGAGTTGGTGCAGGCCGTCGGGGCGCCGGCTGCCGTCCGGTCGCACACCTCGAACTTGTACTGCAGGGTCGAGCGGGGCGGCGCGTCCGGGTCGACGGCCGTCGCCCACAGCTGCGGGGTGAGGGTGGGCGGCTGGTAGCCGTTGGGCGGGTGCAGCTCCCGAAGGACCGGCGGGATGTCGAAGACCTCCAGCACGATGCGACCCGGCGGGACCTGGTGGTCGGTGAACACGGCGCCGCCGGTGCGGACCATGGTGAAGTCGAGCATGTACCTGCCCGGCGGCATGCTTTTGATGGTCGCGTCCAGCGTCACCCGGCCACCGCGGGGCACCGTGCCGGTCAGGCCGGCCGCCCGCTGCTGGCCGGCTTCCGCGCCGGTCCGGGCGTCGTACGCGCGGTACGCGAGGTAGTAGGCGCCCGGCTGCCACGCCTCGGCGCTCCGATTCGTCACCGTGACCTTGACGGTGCCGTTCCTGTTCTGCAGCACCGGCGGGTTCGGCACCGGGTTCGGGATGGCGTAGCCGGCGTTGTACGGGCTGTGTGTCACGTACAGCCGCGGCGGGTTGGCCGTGCCGGTGCCCGCGAACCGCTTCCAGGCCGTCCCGTCGCCCGCGGGCGCCCGCAGCGACAGACCGTGGTTGGCCTGCTGCCCGCTGACCCAGCGCTGCACCAGGCCACGGCCGGCTACGCCCAGGTCGAACGCTTGCGGCGCCGCTGGGCACGCGGAGGTCGACTGGCCGGTGCGGATGTAGCCGTGGGCGAACGACCGGGTGGCCAGCGCACCGCCCACCGCCGGGCCCGGGTAGCTGGAATCCGTGCCGGGAGACCAGGCGCCGGTCACCGGGTGCACGGACACGGGCCGGGCGCGGCAGGAGGCGGCGTCGTAGTTCACCACCTGGAGGGCCGCGCCGAAGATGGTGTGGTGCTGCAACCGGCTGACCAGGCCGTTGAACCGGACGTATGCGGCGGAGTTGGCTTCGTTCAGCTCACCGACCCGCAGCTCCTGATCGCCGTTCGCGGAGGTGGACCCGTGGACGTACATGCCGCCGTCCGCGGCCGCACCGTCGACCGGCAGCGACACCGTGGGGTCGACCTCGACCGGAAACCGCCGGGCCGGGTCGGCCAGCCAGGCGGCGTCGAAGGTGACCTCGAGGGCCGGGCGGGCGCCCGCGCCGACAAGGCGGTACGCCACGCCGGTCGACCGGGCCGGCGCCGGGGCCGAGTCCACCATGAAGCCGGGCGGGATCACGGCCCGTGGCCTGCCGCCCGCGTCCACCAACTCGACGCCGCCGCCGGCCAGACGTGCGGTCAGCCCGGACAGGTGCAGGGGGAAGACGAAGGTGCGTGGCGCCGCGGCGGACCGCAGGACGATGCTTTCCTTGACGCTACCGGCCCGCGCGGCCAGGCGGAGGTCGACCCCGGCGAGAACGCCGGGGTAGACGACGCCCTCGGCCGTCAGCCGACCCGGCACGGGTGCGGCGCCGGCCAACCGGTACGCCACCGCGTGGCCGCCGTCGACGGTGAACCTCGCCAACTCGGCCGCGTCGGCGCGGGCTGCGATGCGGACGTCAACCGCGTCCGTCCCGTTTCGCCACCCCGGCCGACCGTCCGCCGCCGGTCGCAACCTGTCGTCGATCGGCGCCCACGTGCCGTCCGTCCGCCGGTAGTTCACCGGAGCGGTGGAGAATTGCGTGGTCTGGGTGCCGTCGGCGTTGGTGAACACGCGCTCGTGCGCGCCCCGGGCGGTCGTTACCTCCCGGCTGGTCGCGGCGTCGTATCCGCGGACCGGCGGCCGCCGCGGCGGCGACTGCACCGAGGCGGTGTTACGGGCCGCCCTGGCCGGCTGCGCCAGGCGGTGCAACGGGTATCGGCTGCGCTCAGACGGCGAAATGGTGCGGTTCCCGGGCTTCCCCGCCACATGGGCACGCCCTGCGGCCGTCCCCCAGCGCTGGTCCGGCTTCGACCCCGGCGCGTGCCGCGCGACGGGCGTAGGGCGTTCCCGCACGAGTGCGTTCGCCTGACCACCGAGTCCAATGAGGAGCGAAGCGGCCAACGACCCGTGGAGGACGCCGCCCGCCCGGACAGCGGCCCAGACCGGCCGCCGGGCACGCTGCAGCAGTGCACCGAATGACATGTATATGCCCCCGTGTCGATGGACGTTGCCGCCACCACAGTGGTGGCTCCGTCACTACGAGTCAAGAGGCAGAAACCTCTGTCAAGAGGCAGGAACGCGTCGATGCTCCGGTACGGCCGGGCGACCGGGGCTAGACGTCCGCCCGCCGCAGCCAGTAGTTGAGCGTGAAGGGCCCGTGCCCGTAGGTCTGCGACCCGTCCAGCGCGTCGCCGACCCCGGTCGTGACCTTCTCGATGGACAGCTTCGCCTTCGTGAAGATCGGCTTGCACGTCTCCTCGGTCAGCGACAGCGGGTGCATGTCGTCGGCCTTGTCGTGCATGTCGAAGGTGAGGAACGCGAGCCCGTCCGGCTTCAGGTACTGGCGGATGTTGTCCACGATCTGCGGGAAGTCGAAGCAGTGATCCAGCACGTTGATGCTGATGACCAGATCGGCGCGGCCGACCAGCTCGTCGATCAGCTGCTCCGCGGGGCGCGAGTACACCTCGGCCGCGTCCCGCAGGTCAGTCGTGGGGATCTCCTTGATGAAGCGGTCGGCCAGCGGTTCCACGACGACGAGGTGTGCACCGGTGAAGAACTTGGTGCGCAGCATGCTGCCGGCGCCCACGTCCACGACCGTCCTGCCCGCGTACTGCTCCGGCGTGAACCCGAAGTGGCGCAGCAGCCGGTCCGTCTGCGCCATGAAACTGGCGGTCTGCCGCCAGGTGTCGTTCTTGTGGAACCTGAACTCGCCCTCCTGCGCAACGCTTGCCCACTTCTCCCGATCGACGGTGGTCTTGGGCACCACCACCGCCGCCCCCGCGGGCTGCTGCCGGCCTGCCAGCCGCTTCACGTACCGCTTGGCCCGCCGGGCAATTGTTCGCAACGTCATGACGGGGGATCGTAAGGCACCGGACCCCGGTCGCACAGACCCGTGTGCCCGGACGGCGCCTGCGCGGGCCGGTTTCAGCGCGGCCGGCGGACCCGGCTGGCCAGCCGGAACAGCACGCCCGCCAGGACCAGCACGATGCCCGTGGCGAGGAGCGCGGAGGTGTCCGTACCGGTGATCGGCAGGCCGTCCGCGCCGGTACCCCTGCCACCCCCACCGCCACCGCCACCGCCACTGCCACCGCCGCCGGCGGCCGCGGTGACGACCGTCCGCACGGCCGGCGAGGTGGCCCCGAAGATCCCGTCCCCGTTCGGGATAGGGGCGACGGGCACGTTGGGCGCCACCACCCGGTACTGCCGGCTCCCGGCAGCGCCGGCCGGCACGGTGAGCCGGAAGTCCCCGTCCTTGTCGGTGACGCCCCTTGCGACGGTCCGCCAGGTGGCCGAGGCGTTCGCCCGGCTCTGCAGCGTGACGGGCTGGCCGGCCAGGGTCGTCGGCACGGCCCAGCACGCCGCCAGGTCGCAGCCGCGGAAGGCGAGCTGGGACCGGCCCGTGACGGTGACCGGCCGGCCGGCGGTGGCGCGGACGGGCACCCGCGTGCTCAGCGCCGTCCGGTGCAGGCGGCCGGGGTAGACCCCGGCCTGGCCCCACTCCGTCGCGGTGGTCACCACGGCGACGTCGTACGGCAGCGCGCGCGCCGGCACCACATACTCGACGGCGTCCGTCGGCCCGGTCACGAGCTGCCACGAATTCGGCTGCATCTCGGTGGCGTAGACCGAGAACCGCACCGGGGTCGCGGGGCGGTCGAGCGGATCCCCGGGGACGCGCTCCCGCTGGACGAGCTCCCACCGCACGCGCAACGAACCGTCGAAGCGCGGCTCGGCGGCGGTGACCCGCAGGCCCGGCCGGTCGGTGTCGAACTGCGGCGACGTGGCCGGGGCGCTGGCCGTGCCGTCCGCCGCGACGGCGGTGACCTGGACGCGCAGCAGCTCGTTCTGCGGGAACGAACCGGGCGGCAGGACGACCGCGTTGGGCTGGTCGGCCGGGACGTCTCGGGACAGGTCGGTGGCGCTGCCGTCGGGTCGGACGACGACGACGCGGTTCGCCGAGGGCGCCGCCTCCTGCCAGGCGACCCGCACGCCGTCGGCCCAGCCGAGGGTCACGGCGGTGGGCGGCAGCGGCGGGGCCAGGGCCGTGGGGGACGAGGTGGGCACGGCCGACGGCGTAGCCGTGACCTCCGCCGGCTCCGGTGCCGCCGCGGCCGGTGCCGCCGCCAGGAGTGCCACCCCGGCCCCGAGGACGCCGGCCACCACCCGGATCGTCTGCAACCGCACGGTGCACCTCCAGGATCGCGCGCTAACCGGACACTACGTGCCTAGCGCCCCGCGCACGACCCCTGGGCAACAAACCAGGACAACCCGCTCCGCTACCTGCGGGTGAGCCGGCGCTTCACCGCGCGCGCGGCCTGCCGGGGGTTCCTCAGTTTGGCCACCTTGCGGATCAACATCGCCACCTTGAACGCCCGCGAGCCCTGCACCGCACGGACGTTGTCCCGCAGCTCGCGGATGCGGTTCTCGCGCACGCGCAGCTGCTTGTCGCGGTAGCCCAGGGTCCGCTCCAACCCGGCGATGTGGCCGGTCAGCTCGGTGACCTGGGTCCGGGCGGCCGCCGCGTCGGCGAGCGCCGTCCGCAGGTCGACCCCGGCGTCGGCGGCCCCGGCCTCGGCTGCACCGGTCTCGGCCGCCCCGGCCTTGGCTGCCCCGGCCTCGCCGAGCACGACGGCCAGCTCGTCGGCCAGCTCGCGGCCCCGCTTGAGCACCTCGGCGGTGGCCTCCTCGCCGGACATGCCGAGCCAGGCCGACACCAGGTCGTCGCCAACCAGCCACGGCGGCCACGGGTGCCGCCGGTGGCCGGCCAGCCGGTCACCGAAGCGGTACCAGGCGGCCGCCAGCAGCTCCGGCCCGGTGGCCGGCCGCACCACGACCCAGCCGGACACCCCGGGCGCGAACCCGTCGCCGTCGACCACCAGGTCGTCGAACGAGAGCACCGCCTGCGGCTCGGCCGCCGTGTACGCCCCGCGGGCCCACTCGCCGAGCCGGGCCGCGACGGCCCGGAACGCCGGCACGTCCTCGGCGGCGGCCAGCCGGAACAGCACCCGCTCGACGGACTCGCTGTCGGGCACCCGCGCCACGGCGCCGGGCGCGTACGCCAGCACGCCCGTCGGCTCCGCG
>DASQDS010000125.1:0-3171 GCA_035634075.1 Pilimelia sp.
GAACCGCGCCAGCCAGAATTCCCGGTCCGCCACCGCACGCGCGGAGCCGGCGTACCGGGCGTCCTCGGCCAGCGCGTCGGCGAGCGGGCCGAACGCTGTGTCGCCGGCGGGCCCGCCGCCGACGACCAGCGCGCTGTAGTGGGCCGCGACCCGGCGGGCGAGCAGCGTGAACGCGTACCCGTCGGCGGCGATGTGGTGGATCCGCTGGCACCACAGGTGCCGGTCGTCGGCCACCCGCAGCAGCGCCTGGCCGAACAGCGGACCCCGGCGCAGGTCCACCGGCCGGGCCAGATCCGCGCGCAGCCAGGCCAGCGCCGCGCCGGCCGGGTCGGCCGCCGTGCGCAGGTCCACGAAGGACAAGCCCCAGTCCGGCGTACGCCCGGCGGCGCCGACCGGGCCGTCGGCGTAGCGCACGTGCAGGGCCTCGGCCTCGGCGAGGGTGGCGCCCAGGGCCACCTCGAACGCGGCCCGGTCCAGCGGGCCGGTCAGCTCGACGCACTCGGCGGCGTTGTACATCGGGTCGCCCGGGGCGAGCAGCTGGCCGGTCCAGATGCCCGCCTGCGCGGCCGGCAGCGGCCAGCTCGCCGCCGTGCCCCCGGTCACGGGGTTCCGCCCAGCAGATCGGCCCAGTCGCCCAGCGTGGGGCGCTCGGCGAGGGCCACGAAGGTCACGTCGTGGCCCGCCGCGCGCAGGCGCTCGACCACCGTCATCAGCCGGATGGAGTCCAGGCCCAGGTCGAGCAGGTCGTCATCGTCGCCGGGGGGCTCGTCCAGCACGTCGGTGAGCAGGTCGCGGAGCATCCCGGTCACGCCGGTACCCCCGCCAGCGCGCCGGCCACCGCGTCGGCGGTGGTGACGGCCGCGCAGCGCTGGGCGGCGTAGCGCAGCGCCCGGCGGTGGTGGGCGGCGGAGAAGTCCGCGACCGCGTCGGCGACCACGAACGGCTCGATGTCGCGCATGAACGCGTCGCAGGCGGTGGCGAGGACGCCGATGTGCGCGTACACCCCGGTGATGACCAGCTGGTCGCGGCCCGCCAGCCGGTCCGCCAACCCGGTGCCGGCGAAGGCGCTGTACCGGCGCTTGGTGACGACGGTGTCGTCGGCCGCCGGCGCCAGCTCGGCCACGATGGCGGCCGCCGCCGGGTCGGCGGGCAGCCCCGCACCCCAGAAGTCGGCGAGCAGCCCGCGCTCGGCGCGCGGCTGCCCACCGGGCTGGGCGGTGTAGATGACCGGGATGCCCGCCGCGGCGCACGCCCGCCGGAGTGTGCCGATGCGCGCCACCACCTCGGGCAGGGGCGCGCCGGCGAACGGCGCGGTGAAGTACCGCTGCATGTCGTGCACGAGGAGGGTGGCGCGGCGCGGGTCGGGGCGCCAGGGGGCCGGCCCGGCCGGCAGGTCGGCGGGGCCGGGCAGCGGGTACGGCGGGATGGCGGGGAGGGCCATGGTGTTCCTACCTTTCGTCAGGGCGGTCGGCGTGGGCGCGCAGGGCCGCGCGCAGGGCGGAGCGGCTGACCTTGCCGACACCGGTGACGGGGAACCTGTCCACCAGCCGCACCCGGTCCGGGACCTTGTACGCGGCCAGCCCCCGACCGCGGACGAAGGCGCGTAGCTGGGCGCCGGTCGGCCGGTCGACCCCGGCGCGCGGGACGACGTACGCGCAGGTGCGCTCGCCGAGGTACGGGTCCGGCACGGCGACCACCGCCGCGTCGTGCACGGCGGGATGGGCCAGCAGGTGCCGCTCCACCTCCTCGGCGGCCACCTTCTCGCCGCCCCGGTTGATCTGTTCCTTGGCGCGGCCGGTGACCACGACGTGCCCGGTCGGCGTCACCCGCACCAGGTCGCCGGTGCGGTAGAACCCGTCGGCCGTGAAGGCGACCGCGTTGTGCGCGTCGGCGCGGTAGTAGCCCCGGATCGTGTACGGCCCGCGGGTCAGCAGGTGCCCCTCCGCGCCGGGCGGCAGCTCGCGGTCGGCGTCGTCGACGACGCGCAGATCGTCGGCCGGCGAGATGGGCCGGCCCTGCGTGCCGTGCACCAGCTCGGCGGGGTCGTCCAGCCGGGGGTACTAGACCAGGCCCTCGGCCATCCCGAAGACCTGCTGGAGTTGGCAACCCAGCTCCGGGCGCACCCGGGCGGCGGTCGCCGCGTCGAGCTTGGCCCCGCCGACCTGGAGCACGGCGAGGCTGGTCAGGTCGGCACCCGCGCCGGCGGCGGCCAGCCACACCCGGGCCAGCGGCGGGACGAGCGCAGTGACGGTGACGCGTTCCCGCGCGATCAGGGGGAACGCGACGTCGGGGGCGGGCGACGGGCACATCACCACCCGGCCGCCGGCGTACAGGGTGCCGAGGATGCCGGGGGAGCTGAGCGGGAAGTTGTGCGCCGCCGGCAGTACGCAGAGGTACGCGGTGTCCGGGGTCAGTCCGCAGATGTCGGCGCTGGCCCGGACGCTGTAGAGGTAGTCGTCGGCGGTGCGGGGGATCAGCTTCGGCAGCCCCGTGCTGCCGCCGGAGAGCTGCAGCAGGGCCAGCGCGCCCGGGTCGGGCTCGGGCGGGTCGGCGTCGGCGGCGTCGGCGGCCAGCTCGTCGAGGCCGGCCTCGTCGGCGACCAGGACGTGCCGGAGGCCGGGGGCGGCGGCGCGGGCGGCGTCGGCCAGGCGTCGGTAGTCGAATCCGTCGTGCGTGCCGGGGATGACGTACGCGACCGCCTCGGCGTGCGCGCAGAAGTAGCCGATCTCGCTCTCCCGGTGCGCCGGCAGCGCGAGCACCGGCACCGCGCCGGCCCGGAACAGTCCGAAGAGAACGGCGACGAACGCCGCCGTGTTCGGCAGCTGCACGACGACCCGGTCGCCGGCCCGCAGGCCGCGCGCGAGCAGGCCCGCCGCGAGCAGGTCGGCCCGCGCGTCCAGCTGCCGGTACGTCAGCCGGGTGGCGCCGTCGACCACGGCCACCCGGTCGCCGTACCGGTCGGCCCAGCCGCGCAGCGCCGCCGGAAACGACTCGCCGCGCCAGTAGCCCGCCGCCCGGTAGGCGTCCGCCAACTCCGCCGGCCACATGTCAGAGCCCGAGCCCGTCGAGCAGCGTGCGGAACTTGGCGGACGTCTCGGCCAGCTCCGCCTCGGGGTCGGAGCCGGCGACGACGCCCGCGCCGGCGTACTCCTGGAGCAGCCCGCCCTCGGC
>DASQDS010000126.1:0-4727 GCA_035634075.1 Pilimelia sp.
AGGCCGAGGTAGTCGTTGCCGGCCAGGTCCGTCACCCCGTCGGCGGCACCCCGGGCGGCCAGGCGGCGCGCCAGCCCGGCCTTGGCGCGCAGGCGGGCCCGGCGCTCCAGCCCGTCCAGCCAGCCGGCGGCGTTGCCCTCGGCCTGACCCGGCACCCGTCCCCCCAACGCCTCGACCCGCTTTCCAGAACCGCCTTGTAGGGTACGACCATGCCAGAGATCCTCGACCGGGCCCGGGCCCAGGTGTTGGCGGACGGCACCGGCCTCGACGAGGCGGGGGTGCTGGCCGTGCTGCGGCTGCCCGACGAGCACCTGCCGGCGGCCCTGCAGCTCGCGCACGACGTGCGCATGCGCTGGTGCGGCCCCGAGGTCGAGGTCGAGGGCATCGTGTCGCTCAAGACCGGCGGCTGCCCGGAGGACTGCCACTTCTGCTCGCAGTCCGGGCTCTTCGCCTCCCCGGTGCGGGCGGTCTGGCTGGACATTCCGGCGCTGGTCGAGGCCGCCCGGCAGACCGCCGCGACCGGCGCCACCGAGTTCTGCATCGTGGCCGCCGTCCGCGGGCCGGACGCCCGCCTGATGGACCAGCTGCGCGCCGGCGTGGCGGCCATCCGGGCCGAGGTGGACATCCAGATCGCGGCCAGCCTCGGCATGCTCACCAAGGAGCAGGTCGACGAGTTGGTCGGGATGGGGGTGCACCGCTACAACCACAACCTGGAGACGGCGCGCTCGTTCTTCCCGCAGATCGTCAGCACGCACACGTGGGAGGAGCGCTGGGACACGCTGCGGCTGGTGCGCGACTCCGGCATGGAGGTGTGCTGCGGCGGCATCCTGGGGCTCGGCGAGACGATCGAGCAGCGGGCGGAGTTCGCCGGTCAGCTCGCCGAGTTGGAGCCGCACGAGGTCCCGCTCAATTTCCTCACCCCCCGGCCGGGCACCCCGCTCGGGGACCGACCGGTCGTCGAGGGCCGCGACGCGCTGCGGGCCATCGCCGCCTTCCGCCTCGCGCTGCCCCGGACGATCCTGCGGTTCGCCGGGGGGCGCGAGATCACCCTCGGCGACCTGGGCACCCGCGACGGCCTGCTGGGCGGGATCAACGCGGTGATCGTCGGCAACTACCTGACCACGCTGGGCCGGCCGGCGAGTGCGGACCTGGCGCTGCTGGACGACCTGAAGATGCCGGTCAAGGCCCTCTCCGACACCCTGTAGCGATGCCCACCGCCAGCTTCTGCGACCGCTGCGGCGAGCCGCTGACCGCGGGCGCGCACCCGGCCTGCGCCAGCGCGCGGGCGCTGGAACCGCCCCGGTTCTGCCCCGCCTGCCGGCGCCGCCTGAAGGTGCAGGTCCTCCCCACCGGCTGGACCGCCACCTGCGTCGCCCACGGCACCACCACCGGCTGATCCGCGCGCGGAACCGGCCCCTCGGCCAGCAAGCCGAGGGGCCGGTCCACCGCCGCGCTCAGCCCGCCGTGCAGGCCGCGCCGTTGAGCGTGAACGCCGTCGGCCGGGGGTTGGCGCCGGTGTGCGTACCGTTGAAGCCGATGCCGGTCGACGCGCCCGGCGGCAGCGCGCCGTTGTAGGTCAGGCTCGTGGCGGTGACCGCCGCACCCACCTGCGTCCACGTCGCCGACCAGCCCTGACCGACCCGCTGGGTGGCCGTCGGGAAGCTGAACCGCAGGGTCCAGCCCGTCAGCGCCGTCGTGCCGGTGTTGCGGACGCTGACGTTGGCCGTGAAGCCGCCGCCCCAGTCGCTGGTCGTGTAGGTGACCTGGCACGCCCCGGCCGGACCCTCGCCGGGGGTGCTGACGGTCACCGGCGCCGACGAGGTCGAGGCGTTCCCGGCGCCGTCGACCGCCACCACGTAGAACTGGTACGTGGTCGACGCGGTCAGCCCGGTGAGGGCCAGCGTCGCCGCCGTGGGGCTGCCGACCAGGACGTCGGTGGCGCCGTTCTCCCGGAAGACGCGGTAGCCGGCGAGCCCGCTGCCGCCGGTGTCGGTGGCCGCGGCCCAGCTCAGCGTCGCCCCGGTCGAGGTGACGCCGGCGGCGGTCGGGGTGCCGGGCGCGCTCGGCGCGGTGCGGTCGGCGCTCGGTTCGGGCGTGCTGACAGTGACCGCCGCCGACGGCGTGGACCGGTTGCCGGCGCCGTCGCGGGCGACCACGTAGAACTGGTACGTGCTGGCGGCGGTCAGCCCGGTGACGGCCAGCGAGGCCGCCGCGGGGCTGCCGACCAGCACGTCGGTGGCGCCGTTCTCCCGGTAGACGTCGTACCCGGCGAGCCCACTGCCGCCCGCGTCCACGGACGCCGCCCAGCTCAGGGTGGCCCCGGTCGAGGTGACCGCCGAGGCGGTCGGGGTGCCGGGCGCGGTCGGGGCGGTGGTGTCCGGCGTGACCGGGCCGGCCTCCTGGCCCCAGACGAGCGTGCCGGCCTCGTACAGCGGCACGTTGCGGTTGGGGCCGGCGGTCGGCTGGTAGGAGAAGTCGTTCGTCGGGTCCCAGGTGCCGCCCTCCGGTACGCCGATCTTGAACTGCACCTCCATCCGGTGCGCCGACTGGCCGGCCGGGGCGATCGTGTGGCCGGCGCAGTTGACCTCGACGTACCAGACGTTGCCGGCCAGCTGGCGGGCCGCCGTCGGTGCCGGGCAGCCCTGCGTGTAGCCGCTGGTCACCTGGATGTCGCTGGTGCCCTCGCGGGTGAAGTAGTAGCGGAAGGAGGAGCGGGTGAGCGCGCGGGCCGGGAACGCCGACTTGTTGTAGATGATCGCCTTGATGCCGGTGGCCCGGGGCTCGTTCTGCATGATCGTCGTCTCGACGGTCAGTTCGTCCATGTCCGGCCGCTCCGGCTGCGGGAAGCCGGCCAGCGGCGCGCCGCCGTACTCGGCGTGCAGCCGGGCCAGCGCGGAGGTGAAGCCGGCGTTGTAGTCGGTGGCCACCTCGTTCATCACGAAGTCGCCGCGGCTGTCGGTGTACGCGTCGTTCGGCGACGACGGGCCGCCCACCAGCGCGCCGTAGAGCACGTGCCGGGTCTGCTCCGGCACGGTCTGGCCGTCCCACCAGGAGCCGTGGGCGGTGCGGTGGTGCGGATTGCGCGGCGGGTTCGCGCCGAAGCCGATCACGTAGCTGGAGCTGCGCGGGTTGTCGCCGAGCGCGTAGTTGATCTGCCGCACGGCGAAGTCGTGGTAGCGGGCCTTGCGGGTGGCGTCGGCCAGCTTGTCGCTGTAGACCAGCGCGGCGAAGGATGTGTTGGCGGCGTACCGCAGGGCCCCCCAGGTGTCGAGCACGGCCATGCCGCCGGGCGAGGTGCGGACCTTCTCGCCGTTGACGCCGACGGTCCAGTAGTCCAGCCAGCGGTTCGCGTCGTCGATGTACTTCTGCTTGCCCGTCAGGTTGGCCAGCAGCACGTACGCGCCGAACTGCTTGTTGTCCCAGGCGATCGTCCACTTGTAGGACCGGGTCGTGGACTGCGGCTCGGTGGCCAGGTTGTCGTACTCGGCCTCGGCCTTGGCCAGGTAGGCGGCGTCGCCGGTGGCCCGGTGCAGCCAGATCGCCGCCCACACCAGCTCGTCGGCGTAACCGCTCCACGACCGGTAGAAGCTCGTGGCGTCGGTGATGCACTCGTGGTAGGCCTTGCGCACGGTGTCCGCGAACGTGTAGAGCTGCCGGGCGTGGGTGAGCAGCCGGTCGGCGTAGGCCGCGTCGGTGGGCCGGAAGACCATCGAGCTGGCCGCCATCGCGGCCGCCGTCTCGCCGGCCAGGTCCGCGCCGCCACAGCTGGCATCGATCTTGTACGCCGGCCGCGCCATCGGCATCACCTCGGCCGGCCCCCACCACTTGTGGTCGTCGTCGCCCTTGCCGACCTGCCCGTAGAGCACGTTCGGCGACGGGTGGGCCTTGATGAAGTAGTCGTTGGGCACCCGGAGGTTGTTCAGCAGGTGGCTGAGCTGCCCGGCGGAGGCGTACGCGTCCCGGTACTCCACCGCGCCCCAGGCCAGCATCGTGGTGGTGAACGCCATCGGAAAGCCGAACTTGACGTGGTCGCCGGCGTCGAACCAGCCGCCGGTGAGGTCGAGGCCGACGTCGGCGCCGTCGGTCAGCGCGGAGTCGCCGCGCCAGTTGACCCGGCTCCAGGCCGGCTTCTTGCCGGCGATCTGCGCCTCGTAGAAGAACAGGGACTTCTGCAGCGCCTCGCCGTAGTTGTACGCCGCGGCGGCGTTGGAGGTGCCGGTGCCGACGGCGACGCCGGCGACGGTCACGGCCGTCGCGACGGCGGCCACGGCGACCCGCGTATACCACCGGCGGCGGCCCGCCGGCCGGCCGGGAATGCTGGAGAGCGACATGGTGGCTGGCTCCTGAAGGGTGGTGGTGGGAGCGCTCCCATGGATGGGCGCCGATGGGTGCACCTGTCCAGCATTCAACCCCGCCGCGCCGGGTTTGGGAAGGACCCCGCCGGTTCACGTTGCGCAGGGGCAGTGACTTACCGTAGTCTTAAGGGACCGGTCAGTGAGAGCGGACACGGCTCCCACCAGGGACAATGTCCTGACTCGTCATGACACAGCGTAGTTTCGGCCCGAGCGAGAGCCGCGCGGCGAACGCCGTCGGACCCCCGGCCGGAACCCCCTGGCGGCAGGTGCAGAAGCCTTGTATCTACCCAGAGCGCCCGCATACGGTTTCTCAGTCAGGTGCGGGCACAACGGGCAAGAAGGTCCTACCACACGGGTACCCGTTGGGCCCGC
>DASQDS010000127.1:0-15072 GCA_035634075.1 Pilimelia sp.
GCCAGGTGCCGGTGCAGTTCGATCATGGCGAACTGCGCCGCGTCCTCCGCGTTCTCCCGGCGGAAGCCGGACCGCATGAGGAGGTGGACCACCTTGATGAAGTGTTGGTCGTAGAACTGGTCGAACTCCTCAGGGGCAAGACCGGGCATCTACCGCCGCTCCGTCCTCTTTATCCGTAATACGCATTGTGCCGCTGCCTACTCAACGACGGCGGCGGGCCCGGGCCACCGCCACGAACGCCGCGGCGGCGCCGGCCAGCGCGGTGGCGATGATCGAGCCGCTGGCCGCATACGCGGCCGGTACGCCGACCAGGGCGGCATTGACCAGGAGGAGGGTCTCTTCGTGGTAGTGGCGCGGGCAGTCCATCTGCTCGTCTCCGTTCGGGCGGCGCTGTCGTCAGCGGTAAGGGCCCAGGAAGGTGCCCGCCGTGCAGTGCGCAGTGGCAAATCACCCTAAAGGGGACGTGCTGGCCCCGGTCGTAGGCCTGGTTGACGAGCGTCCACAGGCCTTCGGGGTGGCCACCATGCGCGGGGGTGCCCGGAAACGAACGGAGGGCCTCCCGACCGTTGCCGGTCGAGAGGCCCTCCGTTTTGTCAGCCGCTTACGCGCGGGCCCACCGCTGGTTGCCCGCGCCGCTGCAGCTCCACAGGTTCAGGAGGCTGCCGTTCGCGGTGCCGGCGTTGACCACGTCCAGGCACAGCCCGGACTTGACGTTCGTGATGCTGCCGTTGCTGTTGAGCGTCCACTGCTGGTTGGTGCCCGTGCCGCAGTCCCAGATGATCACCGGGGTGCCGTTCACGGTGCCGCCGCCGCTGGCGTCCAGGCACTTGTTGCCGTACACCTGCAGCTGCCGGGACGAGGTCTGGACCCAGCTCTGGTTCGAGCCGGAGCCGCAGTCCCAGATGTTGACCCGCGTGCCGTTGGTGGTGCTGGCGCCCGGCACGTCGAGGCAGCGGCTCGAGGCGGCGCCACGCAGCCGGTTGCCCGACCCGACCGGCGGCGGCCCGCCCGTCGTCGGCCCGCCCGGGTTGGTGCCGCTGAAGACCGACGCCTCCCGAGAGGTGGCGCGGATGCCGTTGGCACCGTTGAAGATGCGCTGGCCCCACGTGGTCAGGCTGTTGGGGTTGAAGTTGTTGGTCATGTCGAGATACCCCACCGAGGAGCCGTTGCCGCTCCACGACCAGCCGATGTAGCCGATCCGGTTGGCCTGGGTGTGCGACATGATGGTGTTCTCGTCGACGTCGCCGTCGGAGTGGTTGTTGCCGAACTCGCCGACGACGATCGGGAGCCGGGCGTTGAGGAACGCGTTCAGGTAGCTGGTGACCGCCGAGCCCTGCCCGTAGACGCCGTACATGTGGATCGAGAAGACGGTGTTGCGCAGGCTGTCGCTGGCGAAGATCGAGGCGGCGTTGGTCCGCATGATGCCGGACCAGTCCTGGCCCCAGTTCGGCCCGTCGACGACGAGCGTGTGGGTGAACCCGGCGTTGCGGAGCCGCTGGATCGCGGCCCTGGTGTCACCGGTCCACCGGCTGGAGTTGTTGTTGCCGATCGGCTCGTTGCCGATGTTGATCAGAACGTACCGCTCCTGCCCGACCAGCACGCTGCGGCGGGCCACCCACCAGTCGGCGGCCTGCGCCAGCGTGGCGGCGCTGGCGTTGTCGCCCAGGCCGGTCGTGCTGTGAATCTCCAGCATGCAGATCAGCCGGTTGGTCCTGCACAGGTTGACGATCGTGGTGACCTCGCCGGAGGTCACGCCCAGGTCCAGGACGACCCGGACCGTGTTGGCGCCGAGGCGCTTGATGTTGGCAAAAGCGCTGTTCTGGCCCTTGTACCAGGCGTACGGGTGGCTGACGCCCCGCATGACGAACTCTTGGTCGTTGGCGTCGAAGAGACGCCCGTTGCTGACGTAGAAGCCCGTGGCGGCACTGGCGGGCTGGATGGCGAGGAGCACGGAGGCAACCAGCGTGACGATGGCGGCGCACGCGACTGCGAGCTTTTTCTTCATCGACTACCTCAGGGGTGGGAGTGGTAGTGCAACGTGTGGGGGCACGTGCCCAAACAAACTTGCTGGGTCAGACATTAAGGCGTCTAATGCAAGAACGTCAATGTGGCGCTCAGTGTGCCCGGACGTCCACCCGCCTCTGACCAGGGGCTCTGGTGACCGCGCCGTTACTGGGCGCTCCCGTCTTCTGCCCGAAGGTGTCGCTGGTCCGGCATGCCGGCGGCCGAGCCCGCCCGCCGATGCGGGAACCATGTAGCATGGTAATCATGATGTACGCTCATCATGTTGGCCGGTCACCATACTGTGCCGCTTCCCGGAGAGGCTGACCCTGCTGATGGCTACCCCCGAAGAGAACATCGCCCTCATGCGTAGCGGGTTCGACGCGTTGCACCGTGGTGACCTGGACGCGCTGGCGGAGCTGGTCGCGGAGGACTTCATCGCCAACCTGCCCGGCTTGCCCGAGCCGCTGCACGGGCGCGAAACCTGGCAGGCGGGCGTCCAGGTCATGCGGGACGGCTTCCCGGACCTTCAGGTCGACCTCGAGGACATCTTCGGCGCCGGCGACAAGGTCGCGGTCCGCGTGCGCTTCCGTGGAACGCACACGGGGCCGTTCCAGGGGATCCCGCCGACTGGCCGATCAGTCAGCTTCAGCAGCATCGAGATCTACCGCCTGGCGGGGGAAAAGATCGCCGAAGAGTGGGTGTCGCCCGACCTGATGGGCCTCCTCCAGCAGATCTCGGCGCCGGCCCACTCATGAGCTGTGCGCGGGCTGGAACAGCTCGATGAGGTTGCCGGCCGGGTCGGCGAGCAGGACCTGACGCCCGCCGGGCCCGGCGACCGGCTGGCCGCGGAACGACAGCCCGCCGCCACGAAGCCGGGCGATCTCGGCGTCCAGGTCGTCGACGACGAGGTGGATGCGGTTGCGGCCCGGGCCCGCGGCGTCGTCGGGGGTCGCCCGGGCGCCGGAGCTGGCCGGCCCGGACAGCAGCAACCGCAGCGGACCGCGTACGACGTCGGCGAAGGCGGGCGCGTTGGTGTGCACGGTGAAGCCGAGGTGTCTGGTGTAGAAGTCGACGGCCGTCGCCACGTCGTCGACGAGGTACCGGACGCTGGCGTACTGGTCGGTGGCTGTCATGGCTGACTCTCCTGCACGGGTGGGGTGGCGGCGAGGACGGGCAGCAGGTGCCTGATCCGGGTGTCGATCTCCGTCGCGGTGTGCCGGAAGGCGGGGTAGCCGGGCCTGCCGGAGTCGCCGGCCGTGGCGGGGTCGGGGATGCTCCAGTGCAACCGCCGTGGCTGGCCCGGGAAGTCGGGGCAGACCTCCCGGGCCCTGTCGCACACGCTGATCACGTAGTCGAACGGGCGGCCCGTCAGCGTGTCCCAGTGCCGCGGTCGCTGGTCGGCGATCTCGATGCCGAGGTCGTCGCGCAACACCCGGACGGTGTCGGGGTGCAGGTGCGGCTTGGGTCGACCACCGGCGCTGGCCACGTCGACCTGGCCGCCGGTGCGGTGACGCAGCAGGGCCTCGGCGATCGGCGAGCGCGCACTGTTGCCCGTGCAGACGAAGAGCACGCCGACGCGGGGCGAGCGCCGCAGGCGTACCCGCGGTGTGTGCGGCGCGGCCGGCCGGCGCAGCGCCGGGTGCAGGGCGGCGGCGGTATCGGCCAGCGCGTCCGCGCAGCCATCAAGATCCAGGTGGTAGTAGGTGTCGCGGCCGTCGAAGCTGCTGCGGGTGGTGGTGACCAGCCCGCCGGCGCGCAGCAGCCGCAGGTGGTAGGAGACCAGATTCTGCGGCTCGGCCACGAGCGCCACCAGCTCCCGGACCCGGTGGTCGCTGTGGGCGAGCTCGGCCAGCAGCCGCCACCGCAGCGGGTGGGCGGCCAGGCGGAGGAATGCGGGGTGGACCCCGCTGGACAACGCCACAACCTGAACGTACATCAAATGGATTTGATTAATCAACGCCCGCGCGGCGCCGAGTCGCTCCGCGGCGACGGCCGCTACTGCGCCCCGGGCACCTGGTCCGTGACCTCGTCGTAGCCCGCCGGCGCGGGGGCCTCGGCGGGCGCGTAGACGACGCGGAGCACGCCCGTCGGGAACGCCTCCGTCGCCGTGACCCGCAGGTGGTACGGCGAGTCGCCGTCGTCGAACAGCCGGCGGCCCTTCCGCGCCGCCACCGGGTGCACCAGCAGGCGCAGCTCATCGACCAGCCCGGCGGCGAGGAGCTGCTGCACCACGGAGATCGAGCCGGGGATGAGGATCCCCTTGCTGCCGGCATCGGCCTTGAGCGCGGCGACGGCGTCGACGAGATCGCCCTGGATCAGCTCGGAGTTGCGCCAGGAGAACTCCAGCGGCTGCCGGGAGACAACCACCTTGCGCATGTCCCCGAGCTGCTTGGCGAACGATGCGTCCTCGCCGCCGGCCGCCTCGCGGTCGGGCCACGCCCCGGCGAAGCTGTCATAGGTCTCCCGGCCGATGAGCAGGACGTCCGAGGTGTCGTAGTCGTCGCCGACGGCGCGACCCATGTTCTCGTCGAAGTACGGGAAGTGCCAATCCGGGTCGATCTCGGCCACACCGTCGGCCGAGATGAACAGAGTGGAGATGACCTTCGCCATTGCGGTGATCCCTTCGGCTTGGGGGTGCCGGTCGGCTCGCATCGACGGATGCCCTTGCCTGGCACGAGCATGATCCTAGCGACCGATGATCGATTACGTGGCGACCGCGTCGGTGCGGGCGCCGCGGCGTCGCCGGCCGCGGATGAGAAGCGGATCACATCACGGCGGTGGCTTGTCACGCTCCGGGCGCCTGCACCGCTCTCATGGTGCGACCGCGGACAGGAGGCCACGCAATGCCCGACACGCCAGCAGGATCATCGACGGGTTCGGTTGCCGGCGGCCCGCGGGAGGCGGGGCCGGCTCCGGCGCTGGACACCGCGACACAGGTGTTCAACGACCACCGGGAGCTGCTGTTCTCCGTCGTCTACAACCTTCTGGGCAGCGTGTCCGACACCGAGGACGTGCTGCAGGACACCTGGCTGTCGTGGGCGAACAGGAACGAGGCGCCGGGCGTGGCGCGGATCGAGAACCCGCGCGCCTACCTGGTGCGGATCGCGGTGAACCGGGCGCTCGCCCAGCAGGCCGCGATCAACCGACGACGGGAGACGTACATCGGGCCGTGGCTGCCCGAACCGCTCGTCGGGCCGCCCATCGACCGCCCGGTCCCTGAGGACGCCGCCGAAGCGGCGGTGCGCGCCGAGTCGGTGTCGATGGCGCTGTTGGTGGTCCTGGAGACCCTCACTCCGCCGGAACGCGCGGTGTTCGTCCTACACGAGGTGTTCGGCTACGCCCACACAGAGATCGCGGAAATGCTCGGCCGCAGCCCGTCGGCGGTACGCCAGCTCGCCCACCGCGCCCGGGAACACGTCCATGCCCGGCGCCCCCGCTACCGGCCCGACCCGCGGGTCCGGCAGCAGGTGACCGAACGGTTCCTGGCCGCCGCGCTCGGCGGCGACCTGGACGCCCTCCTGGCGATCCTGGCGCCGGAGGTGACCCTGTGGGGTGACGCTGGGGGCAAGCCGCACGCAGCCGGGGGGCGGCGGCCGATCCACGGCGGGGCCAAGGTCGCCCGGCTGCTCGCCGCCATCGGCCCCGGTTTCGCCGAGGCTCTCGATGTCGTCTACCGCAGCGTCAACGGCGACCCGTCGGCGCTGCTGTTCGCCGACGGAACCCTCTACGCCGTCGTCGTCCTCGACCTCACCGCGGACGGCAGCCAGGTGAGCGGAATCTACGCCATCGCCAATCCCGACAAGCTCGCCCACGTCGACTGATCACCGAGGAATCCCCATGATGCGTAAAGCGATGACCCTGCCCAGCGGCCGGGTGGCGAAATGGGCCGTCCTGGCCGTCTGGGTCGTCCTGCTGGTGCCGGCCTTCATGCTGGCCGGCAAGCTGGGCGACGTCGAGAAGAACGACAACTCAGCCTGGCTGCCGAGCAACGCGGAGGCGACCAAGGTCGTCGAGCAGGCCAGGAAGTTCCAGCCCGCCGGGACCCTGCCCGCGATCGTGATCTACGACCGGCCGGGGGGCGTCACCCCTGCCGACATGGCCAAGGCTCGGGCTGACGCCGAGGCCTTTGCGGGCATCCATAACGTTGTCGGGCTGCCGCAGGGCCCACTGGAGTCCCAGGACGGCAGGGCCATCCAGACCGTGGTGCAGGTGCACGACGGCAACGAGGGCTGGGACGGGGCCCGCAAGGTCGTCGACGCGATAGCCGACATCGGCGAGCGGAACGCCAACGGTCTCGGGTTCCACGTCACCGGACCGGCCGGCTACGCAGCCGACTCGATGAACGCCTTCAGCGGCGGGGGCGCCCTGGGGACGATCACGGCGGTGGTGGTGGTCCTCATCCTGCTGGTCACCTACCGAAGCCCGGTGCTGCCCCTGCTCCCGCTGCTGACAGCGGGCGGCGCCCTGGTCGCGGCGGAGGCGGTGATCTACCTGCTGGCGAAGAATGCCGGGCTCACCGTCAACACGCAGACCACGTTCATCCTGACCGTGCTGGTGTTCGGCGCCGCCACCGACTACGCGCTGCTGCTCATCTCCCGCTACCGGGAGGAGTTGCGGCGGCACGAGGACCGGCACGAGGCGATGGCGGAGGCCCTGTACCGCTCCAGTCCCGCGATCGTCGCCAGCGCCGCGACCGTCGCGGTCAGCCTGCTGGTGCTGCTGCTGGCGACCCTCAACTCCACCAAGGGCCTCGGCCCCGCCTGTGCCGTCGGGGTCCTCGTCGGGCTGCTCGCCATGGTCACCCTGATGCCGGCCCTGCTGGTCATCTGTGGCCGCTGGATCTTCTGGCCGGTGAAGCCGTCGTACGGTTCGGCGGGGCCGGCCAAGCGCAGCATCTGGACGCGGGTCGGCGTCGTGGTCGCCGGGCGGCCGCGGACCGTGTGGGTCGGCACCGCGCTCGTCCTCGGCGTCATGGCGATCGGGGTGGCGGACCTCAAGGCCGATGGGATCCCCACGAAGAGCCAGTTCACCAACGATCCGCAGGCGGTCGTCGGCGAGGAGATCCAGGCCAGGCACTTCCCCGCCGGGTCGGGTGACCCGATCTATGTCGTTGCCAAGGCCGGCGCGGCGGACCAGGTCACGAGCGTGCTGGCCGGCGTCCCAGGCATCGCCGACGTCGCGGCGCCGGTGCTCAAGGACGGTGAGGTCTTCGTCCTCGGGACGCTCGACGACGCTCCCGGCAGCAAGGCCGCGATGCGCACCGTCGAGCGGGCCAGGACCGCGGTCCACGGAATCGACGGTGCGGACGCCCGGCTCGGCGGCAGCACGGCGATCTCACTGGACATCCAGCAGTCGGCCGCCCGCGACTCCAACGTGATCATCCCGGTCGTACTCGTCGTGGTGTTTCTCATCCTCGCGCTGCTGCTGCGGGCGGTCGTCGCACCACTGCTGCTCATGGCGACGGTGGTGCTGTCGTTCGGAGCCGCCCTCGGCGTCAGCGCGCTGGTGTTCAACCACGTGTTCGGCTTCGCCGGGGCGGACGCGAACTTCCCACTCCTGGTGTTCGTGTTCCTGGTCGCCCTGGGAATCGACTACAACATCTTCCTGGTCACCAGGGTGCGGGAAGAGGCGACGCGGTACGGCACCCGGCGCGGCGCACTGACCGGACTGTCCGCCACCGGCGGTGTGATCACCTCGGCGGGTCTGGTGCTGGCCGGCACCTTCGCCGCGCTCGGATCGCTGCCGATGGTGTTCGCGGCGCAGCTGGGGTTCACGGTCGCGTTCGGTGTCCTGCTGGACACCATCATCGTCCGCTCTGTGCTGGTCACCGCGCTGACCCTGGACGCGGGGCGTTGGATGTGGTGGCCCAGCAAGCTGTCCAAGCAGCACGACGTCCCGGAACCGGATGCGGAGCAGTCCGACCTCGAACCCGCCCTCGCGGGCACGTGACGCGGGGAGGGCTCGTGCACTCACCACAAAGGACTGAGGCGGCTGGCAGTTCTCGGTCTTCCCGGCGGTGCCGGAGTCTTGACGGTGCTGCCTGCTATCCACGGACGAAACCACACCGTCAGCAGCAGCTCGGAACGGATCCGCTGCCGGCGTACTATGCTCGGGCTGGTGGGGACCAGGCGGGAGATCGGCGCACTGCCGCCGGAGGCGGATGTGGCCCGGGCCGACTCGTTGGCCCGGGGGATCTTCTCGGATGTGGCCAACAAGTGGTCGCTGCTGATCATCGAGTTCCTCGGGCAGCGGACGATGCGCTTCAACGAGCTGCGCCGCGAGGTCGGGAACATCAGTCACAAGGTGCTGACCCAGAACCTGCGGACGTTGGAACGCAACGGCCTGGTCGAGCGGACCGTGCACCCCACCGTCCCACCCAGCGTCGAGTATTCGCTCACCGAGGCCGGCGACGCACTGCGCGAGGTGGTCGACGGCATGTGCGGCTGGACGCAGACCTTCCTCAAGCACATCGAGGCGTCCCGCACCCGCTTCGACGACGCCCTGGTCCAGGACGCCTAGTCCAGCACGGCCACCGCCTCGACCTCGACCAGGTGTTCGGGGACGTCCAGGGTCACGATGCCGAACAGCGAGGCCGGCGCGGCGATCGTGACGCCCAGCCGGGCCGAGGCGCGGGCGATGCCGTCGAGCAGCTCCGGCATGAGCTCGGGTTTCCAATCGACGACGTGGGCGGTCAGCTTTACCACGTCGTCGAACGTGGCGCCGGCGGCGGCCAGGGCGGTGCCGACATTCAGGTAAGCCTGCTCGACCTGCGTGGCGAAGTCGCCGCCGTCCCAGGCGACCTGGCCGGCGACGTGGATCAGCCGTGAACCTGTGGCCACCGACACCTGGCGGTAGATCGGGATCTCGGGCAGGCCGGGCGCGTCGATCAACGTAACAGTCATGCCGACGACTTTACGGAGGCTGGCCCTGAGCTCGGAAGAACGCACTTTTCCCATCTCAGGGCACCTCCAGGTAACCGGCTGCGGACCGGGCACGTTGACGGGGCACTTCCGCGACGCGGCGCACTTTCCGGTCGTTCCATTCGTTCCGTTCGTTCCGTTCGTTCCGTTCGGACGGTTCGGCGATAAGGCACGACGGCCAGTTGCGCAGGTGCGCCAGGACGGCCAACGAAATCCCGGACGGGTAAAAAAGCCTTTGGTCGTTCGCTGTTTTACCGAAGCCCTTCCCCGACCCACCGCCCGCCAACTACAGACAGGCAAGTTCATTTTTGAGCCCTAACGTCGACGGTCTCCGGGGCCGTCGCACGAGCGGCCTGTCGTCGAGTGCCTGGCGCCCGGCGAGGTCGTGGTGGTCATGCTGCCCCGCCCCCGCGCGAAGTGCCAGAACAGCCAGACAGCCAGGCGTGGTCGTGCAAGACTGGTCACTAAACCCTCGTTCGATCGATGCGAAGAGGAAACAAGCCTGTGCTCGTACGCCTCACGGCCGTCATTACCACCGGCCTTCTGCTGAGCGGCTGCGCCGGCACCGGTGAATCCGACACGCCGAGCGCCGGTGCAGGCGAGTTCTCGCTGATGATCAACGATGACAACCGCATCGTTCAGGACGAACTGACCACGTTGAGCAGGGGGACGTGCAAGACGGCGAACTCCGCGTTGCCATTGAAGGTTCAAACCCTGCCACTCGGTGAGGTGGACCAGAAGGTGGAGTCGTTGGGAGGGCAGAATGCTCTTCCGGTGCAGTTCGCGGCCGGTGGTACGCCAACTCTGACCAGGCAGTTGGACAGGGCGGGTCGGGTGCTGGATCTGGCAAAGACGCTCAAGGAACTGGGAGTGTGGGACAGCATCCAGCCGGCAGCGGTCAAGACGGTGGAACGGCTTTACGGCCGGTTCAACGTGATGCCCTACCAGCTCAACATTGAGGGGATCTGGTATAACAAGAAGATTTTCGCCGACCATGGCATCACTGTTCCCGGTGATTATGCGGGCCTGGTCGCGGCGGCGGAGAAGCTCAAAGCGTCCCGGATCATGCCATTCTCTGCCTCGGGTGAGGCGGGCTGGCCGATCACCCGGTTGATCAGCGGCTATCTGTTCCGCGATCTCGGTCCGGAGGCTTTGCAGGCGGTCGCCGACGGCAAAGCGAAGCTCACCGACCCCGAGTACGTCAAGGCCGCGCAGGCGGTCGCGAACCTGGGCAAGGCCGGGTACTTCAGCAAGGACCTGGGTTCGATCGATTACGCCACGGCGGTGCAGCAATTCTTGACCGGTCAGGCGGCCATGTACTACATGGGCAGCTGGGAATTGGGCGACTTCAACAACGCCACCATGAACAAGATCGGCGCAGACAACATCGGGTTCATGCCGTTCCCGACGGTGGCCGGTGGCAAGGGGGCTGCCGACGAGATTCCCGCCAACGTCGGCCTGCCCGTGGCGGTCGCGGCCAAGGGGTACAACGCGAAGGTCGGTGACTGGCTGACCTGCATCGCGAAGAATTATGGCGCGGAGGCGTTGAAGGACCAGGGATCGATCTCCGGGTTCGTACCCCACGGGGATGTCGGCACCCTGCCACCGCTCACGCAGTTGGTGCAGGACACCATCAGCAAGACCACCACGAGCGTGTTGTGGTTCGAGGCGATGTTCAACGCCAAGGCCACCCAGACCAGTCATACCAACGCCGTGTCGCTGGTCAACGGGTCGATGTCCGCCCAGGAGTTCATGACCAAGGTCCAAGCCGATCTGGGTGAAGGCGGACGCGACTGATGGGGTGGAAGTGCTGTGTGTGGCGCCTGGGTTGAGGTCCCCCGGGCCATTTGACGCTGGGATTCCGCGCTGAGGTTAATTCCGGCCGCCGGTGCGCCGATATTGAAGGTATGCCGAGGTCGAGCGTGGTGCAGCGCAGATACCCGTTGTGGGTGGCGGTCGCGGCGGCGATCGTGATGATCGGCGCGGCCTGCTCGATCGCTGCCGCGCTGGCGATTGCCCGGACCGAGGCGAAGGACTCGCAGGGGCGGTTCGGGGTCAGTGCGGCCGGAGTGGTCTCGAGGCTCAGCCAGACCATCCAGAACGAGAACGACCTGGTCATCAGTGCCGGCGGGTTCGCCGACCGCGAACCCGACCCGACCAGCAGCCAGCTCGCCGCGTGGCTTGCCACCGTGCAGGCTCCCCAGCGGTATCCCGAGCTGCAGCAGGTAATGATCATCCAAAAGGTGCCGGTGGGCCGCTTGGCCGACTTCGCCGCCGGCCGGTGGTCCCACCCGGCGGCCGCCCTGCCGGACAGCACTCTCGCCCTGCCGCCCACCGCACGCGGCTACTACTGCCTGGCCAGCGCGACCGGGTACCCCGGTATCAGTGGGTCGCCGGTAGGTGTCGACCTGTGCGCCAATGAGGCCGTGGCGAGGTCACGCGACTCCGGGCGGGCGGTCACCACCCGGATCACCGGGGGCCAGTGGGCCGACGGGACCCTGCTCGCCGGTACCCCGCTCGCCGTCGTCACCCCGATCTACCGTGGTGGGTACGTACCGGGGAGCGTGACGAGCCGGCAGGAAGCCTTCGTGTGCTGGATCGTCATGACAATCAACACGCAGGTGATCCTGAACGAGGCGATAGGCAACCACCCTGACCTGGGCGTCACGCTTCGATACGACAACGGATCCGGCACCCCGGTTGTGGCGAGTGGCGGGGTTGCTGTTGTCGGGGGGCAGACGTTGACCACGTCCCTCAGCACCGGGCTGACGGTCACGGTCACCGGACCCCCGGACGCCGGCGGTGTCCTCGGTCCCGGCAGTCCCGTCGTCGTGCTGGTCACGGGGCTGGCTGCGAGCCTACTGCTGGGCGTCCTGATTCTTGTGCTCGCCACCGGGCGGGAACGCGCGTTGCGGTTGGTCTCGCAGAAGACCGACGAGCTGGCCCACCTGGCACTGCATGACGCGCTGACTGGGATGCCCAACCGGGCCCTGATTGTGGACCGGGTAGATCACGCCCTGGCCCGCGTCCGCCGGAGCCGGGGCACCGCCGCGGTCCTGTTCGTCGACCTCGACGGCTTCAAGAAGGTCAACGACACCTTCGGCCACGCGGCGGGCGACCATTTGCTGTGTACGGTGGCGGCACGGCTGACCGGCGCGGTGCGGGCCAGTGACACGGCTGGCCGGTTGGGCGGAGACGAGTTCGTGGTGATCGTCGAGGACGCCACGGCGGAGTCCGGCGCCGAGATCGTGGCTGAGCGCATCCTGAGCAGGCTGGCCGAACCGGTGCAGCTGAATGATGCGGCCGGGACGCTGGTGCGTACCCGGGCGAGCATCGGCATCGCCGTCGGGCTCCGCGACAGCAGCGAAGATCTGCTGCGCGACGCGGACATTGCCTTGTACGCGGCGAAGACCTCGGGCAAGGACAGGTTCGTGCTGTTCGCACCGCAGATGCACGAGGTGGCGCAGGCGCGCCTAGCGCTGGAGACCGACCTGCGCGTGGCCGTCGGCACCGACCAGTTCTTCCTCCTCTATCAGCCGATCTTCGACCTGCGTACCGAAGAGATGATCGGTGTCGAGGCGCTGCTGCGCTGGCAGCATCCGGAACGGGGCGTCATCGCACCGGACCAGTTCATCCCGTTGGCCGAGGAAACCGGACTGATCGTCGGCCTCGGCCGGTGGGTGCTCGGCGAGGCATGCCGGCAGGCAGTGACATGGCAGGCGCATGGCCACAACCTGATGATGTCGGTGAACGTCAGCAGCCGGCAGTTCGACAGTGACGTGGACATCGTCGCCGATGTCCGAACCGCGCTCGCGGACAGCGGGCTGGAAGCCGACCGCCTGATGCTGGAGATCACCGAGTCGCGGCTGATGCGCGACGCGGAGCAAAGCGCTGTCAAACTGGGCGCCCTCAAGGACTGCGGCATACGGCTGGCGATCGACGACTTCGGCACCGGCTATTCCTCGCTGTCGTACCTCCAACAGTTCCGGGTCGACGTCCTGAAGATCGACCGTTCCTTCGTCGCCTCCGCCGGCGACTCGACGGTGGCTTCCGCCCTTCTCCGTACCGTCGTCCAGCTCGGCAAGGCCTTCGGTATCGAGACCCTCGCCGAGGGCATCGAGGAGGAGGCGCAGTTGCGGTTCCTGCAACGGGCGGGCTGCGACAGTGGGCAGGGCTTCCTGTTCGCCAAACCAATGGCGCCGGAGTCGCTGGAGGAACTGGCGATCCGGACGAAGGCCACCCCGCGAAAGACGATGCTGAGCCTTACCCGTGCGCCGGCGTCGTGAAAACGGTGTAACTCCCGCACGGAGGCATCGATCGTCAATCAATGGGATGCCGAGCCGGCCGAGTAACTGGCGGCGCGCGTAGCGGGGCAGACGTGCGCGTTCGCAGCTTTCTGTAGACGTGCCCCCGGCAGGATTCGAACCTGCGCCACCGCCTCCGGAGGGCGGTGCTCTATCCCCTGAGCTACGGGGGCTCAGCGACCGGCAAAGAATACCAGCCGCGTCTGCGCCGGACCGACCGGGTGTGCCGCCACGCCGTAGGCACACCCGGTCGGTCCGCCTACGGCACGCCCCAGGCGCAGGACGGCATCGGGTGCAGCACCACGCGCGCGGGCAGCCGGCGCGGCCAGTCCTCGGGCGAGAACGAGCCGTCGAGGATCACGTGCAGCCCGCGCCCCTCGTGGGCGGCGAGCCGGCTCAGGAACTCCGTCGGCAGCGGTGCGTCGCCGCGGCCGGTCGTCACCGTGAAGCGCAGCCCGCCCCGCGTGGTCACCGCCGCCAGCACCTCCGCGCCGGGCATCACGCCGGTCAGCCGGGTGCGGCCGGCCCAGCAGACCTGGGCGCCACCGCCGCGGGCGCGCCGCGTGATGCCCGGGTAGTCGCGGCTGAGCCAGGAGACCACGGCCGCGACGCACAGCGCGCAGGCGCGTTCCGCCGGCGTACGGGGGGCGAGGCCCCACGCGTGGAGCTGCCGGTCGACGCCGCGCGGGGTCAGCCGCACGCCGTACCGCTGATGGATCAGGTGGCCGAACGTGTGCGCGGTCCACAGCCGGCCGGGCAGTCCGTGGCGTTCCGGGTGGGCGTCGCGGAGCGCTCCGACGAGGTCGCTTTCCTGCGCGGGGCTCAGCGGCGCCAGGCCGCCCCGCCGGCTTGCCGCCACCGCCGCGTCGCCGCCTCTGGCATGGCGCCGGCACCAGTTGACCAGCGCCCGCCGGGCCAGCGGGGACGGCCCCGCGTCGGCGATCGAGACTGCCCGCACCGGAGCGACCGTATCCAGCGTCATTACCCCCATACCGGGCTAAACGACCCCTCCCGCACCCCGGAGACGGCCGGCCCGGCACCAAGCGCGGCGGCGTGATCAAGGGATTGGTGCCACGGTCGCCGGCGTGTCCTGGCACCGATCCCTTGATCACCGGGGCGATCGGCGCGGTGGGGGGGGTGGGGGTTGGGGTGGGTTAGTTGGCTGGGAGGGGGTTGGCGCCCAGGCGGGTCAGGGTGGACGTCAGGACGGCTATCTCGCCGTCCTGGGTGCTCTTCATGGTCTGGGCCGTCTCGCGGACCTCGTCGCGGTCCGTGGCGGCCAGCGCGGCGTCGATCATGTGGATACCGCCCAGGTGGTGCCGGATCATCAGCTGGAGGAAGAGGATGTCCAGCGCCTTGCCCTCGGCCGCCCGCAGCCGGGCCAGCTCGGCCTGGCTCGCCATCCCCGGCATCAGCCCGTCCTCGTCGACCTGGCGCATGTCCGCCGGCATCCACGCCATGCGGGGCTGCGACGATGTCGGGTCGAGGTGCCAGTTGCGCAGCCAGGCGTTCATCATGCCGATCTCGCCCTGCTGGCTGGCCGCCATGTCGACCGCGAGCTGGGCGACCGCCGAGTCGGTCGAGCGCTTGAAGGCCGACAGGCCGATCTCGACGGCCTGGGTGTGGTGCGTGATCATGTCGCGGGCGAACCCGGCCTCGACGGAGTCGTCGCCCGGGGCGGTGACGCGGGGCGTCAGCCAGCCCAGCGCATAGCCCAGGAGCAGGCCGATGGCGAGCATGGCGGCGAGCGCGCCGGTGCCGAACCGGCCCCGGCCGCCGGCCGCCCCGGCGGCCGCCGGCGGCTGCGCCGGGTCACCGCCCGCCGGGTCACCGGCCGTTGGCCC
>DASQDS010000128.1:0-5516 GCA_035634075.1 Pilimelia sp.
CCGGCGCCCGCGCCCGCGCCCGCGCCCGCAGCACGATCCGGGTCGGCGGCCGCGGCGCCCCCGGTGGAGGCGGAGCCGGGCGTGGCCGAAGCGGCTGGCGCGGTCCCGGTTGTCGCGGGGCCGGGCGAGGTGGCAGAGGCCCTGGCAGCGCCGGGCAGTACCCCAGCCAGCCCCGTCGAGGAGTCCGGCGGGGCCGGGTCGGAGCAGGACGGGCCCGCGGCGGCCGCGGGGGCGCCCGGCGCCCGGCGCCCGCCGCGCACCCGCCCGAACGGCAAGCAGAAGAGGCAGGGGCCGGCGGGCGCGGACCAGTCGGTGGCCTGATCACCGTCCGCGTCGACATGCGGCCGTCAGGGCGGGCCGCGAAATGGGTGACCCCCGCGTCTGCCGTCGCGGGGGCCACCCTCACCGGGGGAACGGTGTGTCCGGGGAGGACCTGTCCGTTAAGGCGACAATAACCCGATCCGTGGCGAGTGGGTAGGTCTGTCTATTCCGCGGCTGATCTGGTATAAACGGGCACTTCCCGGCGCATTGTGCGCTCGACCGGCAGGGCGGCCAGCAGAAGTACGCTGACCAGCACGTAGGCGTTGCGCAGGAGGAACTCGCCGGCGTCATCGGTGGGCTCCGGCGCCGCCCCGAAATCGACGAACGACACCACGCCGAACACCGCGACGGCGTACACCCCGCAGGCCAGGAGCCCCGCCGCCCAGCGCCGCCCGCGGTCCGCGCCCGGCGCGGACGCCGCGCCCACCAGCACCACCACCGCCGGCACGAACCAGTAGACGTGGTGCGGCCAGGTGATCGGGCTGATCAGCGCGGCCACCAGCCCGGTCAGGGCGAGCCCGGCCACCTCGTCGCCGGCCCGGGCCGCCCGCGCCGCCCGCCACAACCCGTAGCCGGCCAGCGCCGCGACCAGCAGCAGCCACAGCCAGCGCGGCGCCTCGCCCGGCACGGCCAGTCGGCTCAGCAGCCCCTGGATCGACTGGTTGCCCGTGTAGTCGGTGCGGCCCACCCGGTCGGTGTCCCACAGTGCGCCCGTCCAGAACTGCCAGGAGGCGCGTGGCGCGACCGCCGCCGCGAGCAGCGTCGCCGCCGCGGCCGCCGCGCTCGCCACGGCAGCAGCCCGCCAGCGTCGGGTGATCAACAGATACACGATGAAGATGCCTGGGAAGAGCTTCAGCGCCGTCGCCAGGCCGATGCCCGCGCCGGCCAGCCGCCATCGTCGCGGTACGGCGAGCAGGAGGTCGCCGACGATCAGCACGATGAGCAGCATGTTGATCTGGCCCTGGGTGACCGTCTCCCGGGTGGGCTCGATGAGGAAGACGAGCGGGGTCGCCAACCCCGCCACGAACCAGCGGGGCCAGCCCCGGGCGCCGGCGAGCGGGCCGACCAGCCACCACGTGGTCGCGCCGACGGCCGCAACGGTGCCCGCGGTGAAGAGGGCGATGGTCACGCAGAAGCGCAGGTCCGCGAGCGGGCGCAGGAGCAGGGCGGCGAACGGGGGGTACGTGAAGTAGAGCTCGCCCTGCACGCGGTCCGGCTGGGCGTAGTCGTAGAGGTCGTGACCGCCGGCCCACCAGCGCATCGCCGCGACGTAGATGCGCAGGTCGAAGAAGTCGTGCCGGTTGCCGTACGCCAGCAGTGCCGTGGCGACGACCACCGCGACGGCGGCGACCACGGCGACCCGCGCGCCCGTCACGCCGCGGGTCGGCGCCTGCTCGGTTGGCATGGCGAGAACCCTAACGTCGGACGTGTCGGGCCGGACCGCGCTACGCGCGGCGTCCGCTGAGTAGGCTGTTGCCCGTGGCTGATCTTCTCGTCTGGGTCGACTGTGAGATGACTGGGCTCGATCTGGGCAAAGACGCCCTTATCGAGGTAGCCGTGCTCGTGACCGACCCGGAGCTCAACGTGCTGGGTGACGGCGTCGACGTGGTGGTGCACGCGGACGACGAGGCGCTGGCGGGCATGCCGGAGGTGGTGCGGGAGATGCACGAGCGCTCCGGTCTCACCGACGCGGTCCGGGCGTCGGCCATCACCCTGCGCGAGGCGGAGGACAGGGTACTGGAGTACGTGACGACGTACCTGCCGGAACCGCGCAGCGCCCCCCTGTGCGGCAACTCGATCGCCACGGACCGCGGGTTCCTCGCCCGGGACATGCCGCGCCTTGATGCCCACCTGCACTACCGGATGATCGACGTGTCCTCCATCAAGGAGCTGTGCCGGCGCTGGTACCCGCGGGTGTATTTCGGCCAGCCCGCGAAGGGCCTCGCCCACCGGGCACTGGCGGACATCCAGGAGAGCATCCGCGAGCTGCGGTACTACCGGCGGGCCATCTTCGTGCCGCCACCGGGCCCGGACATCGAGTCGGCCAAGGCGATCGCCGCCGAGCTGTGACCGCTCCCCGCGCGCCGCGCCGGCAGTAACCCGCTCGACGCGCGGCGCCGGAATACGGCTATCATGGTCCGGCACCCAGCCGCCGATCCGTCGGTGGGCAGGTTCGCGTGGTGGTCGTAGCTCAGCTGGTCGAGCACCGGGTTGTGGTCCCGGGGGTCGCGGGTTCAAGTCCCGTCGATCACCCCACGAAACGAAGTCGAGGCCGGTCACCTGTGTGGGGGGACCGGCCTCGACTTGTGCTTGCCTCGACTTGTGCTTGCCTCGGCTTGTGCTTGCCTCGGCTTGTGCTTGCCTCGGCTTGTGCTTGCTGGTCTCAGCCGGCGACCGGGAGCGCGCTGCCCGCCACGTAGTCCGACCAGCTCATGTTCCAGGCAGTCCAGCCGTTGCCGGTGCGGAGCCGACGTTCCGTCCCCTTGATCACGACCGGGTCGCCGACCTTGCTGACGCCGAACAGCCAGCTCGCGTTCGCGGTGGACATGTTGACGCAGCCGTGCGAGACGTTGCGCCGGCCCTGCGACGCCACCGACCAGGGGGCCGCGTGGATGAACTCGCCGCCCCAGGTGATGCGCTGCGCGTAGTCGATCGGCGTCCGGTAGCCCTCCTCCGGGCCCAGCTCGGCGAACGTGTCGAAGATGGTCTTGCGGAGCTTCTCCATCACCACCATCGTGCCGCTGGAGGAGGGGGTGCTCTTCTTGCCGAGGCTGATCGGGATCCGGCGGAGGACCTTGCCGTCCTTGGTGACGGTCATCCGCTTGGTCTTGTTGTCCACCGTCATGATGACCGCCGCGCCAACCCGGGCGTCCACGGTGATGTCCGACCGGCCGTACCAGCCGGCGCCCATCGGCACGCCGCGCGCCGACACCTTGTAGAACAGCTTGGTGCCTGAGCGCCAGTACGTCTTGGGCCGGTAGTGCACCTCGCTGCCGCTGAACCAGTGCCAGGCGCCCTGCTGCGCGGGCGTGCTCTGCACCGTCATCCGGCGCTGCACGTCGTCGCGGAAGCTCTTGGGGATGGACCTGCCGAACTTGATGATGAGCGGCATGGCCACGCCCACCACGGCGCCGTCGCCAAGCTGGCTGGTCACCCGGACGAGCTTCTCCGGCTTGGCCATCGTCGTGAACGTGCTGGTGGAGGTGGCGGTCTTGCCGTCTGCGCCGGTCACCGTGATGGTGGTCGTGTAGGCGGTGCCCCACTTCAGGGCGGCGCTCGGCACCCACCGCTTGCCGTCGGAAGTGAGCTTGCCCGCCACCGCCGCGCCGTCCGCGGTCTTGACCTCGACCGCGGCGTCGGTGGCCTCCGTGGTGGTGAACGCGATCTGCGCCAGGGCCGGCACGCCGGTCGCGTTGGCCGGCGGGTCGGTCACGGTGGCGCCCAGCTGGGGCCCCGGGTCCGGTGGTGGGGTGGTCGCCCCGCCGCCGGAGCCGCCGCCCTGCCAGACCGGGTCGTCGCCGCCGGCGCTTGTGCAGCCCGCGGCGAGCCCGAGGACGCCCGCCAGCGTGACCGCCACCGCGGCCCGCCGCGGTCGCCAGGCCGCTGGATGTTTCCGGCTCGCGCGCATCGTCCCCTCACCCACTCCGTTACCGACGCCCATCGTGCCCTAAAGACGCGCCAGGGCGGGTCCCGGTTTCGTGCCCTGACCTCAAAATGACACCTGTGGTCTCGTCAAACCGGGCTCAACCGGGCGTTCGGCCGGTATATTCCCGCTCGCCGCGGACCTCGTCCTCTAGACGTCGCGAAGGGGCCCGCCGGTTGCCTGCGTCCCGCGGCGCCATCAGGCTCAGCCGGCGGCGGCCGGTTACCGGTCCGTGGCGCCCGTGGCCGCCGCGAGCTCCGGCGGCACCGGCAGCGCGCTGCCGGCGATGAAGTCCGCCCAGGTGTGGTTCCACGCCGTCCAGCCGTTGCCGGCGACCAGCTTGCGTTCCGTGCCGCGGACGGTCACCGGGTCGCCGACCATCGTCAGGCCGAACAGCCAGGTCGCGTTCGGGGAGGAGATGTTGACGCAGCCGTGGGAGACGTTGCGGCGGCCCTGGGCACCCACCGACCACGGCGCCGCGTGGATGAACTCGCCGCCCCAGGTCAGCCGCTGGGCGTACGCGATGGTCGTGCGGTAGCCCTCGCGCGGCCCCAGCTCGGCGAACGTGTCGAAGACCGTCGACTCCTGCTTGTCCATGATGACCATCGTGCCGCTGGACGACGGCGTGCTCTTCTTGCCGAGGCTCACCGGCAGGCGCTTGACCAGGCGGTCGCCCTGGAGGACCCGCATCTGCTTGGTCTTGTTGTCGACGTCCAGCACCAGCTTGCGGCCGATCGTCACCGACGCCCGCCGGTCGACGTTCCCGTACCGGCCCTTGCCCACCGGATGTCCGTCCAGGCCCATCCGTACGGTGATCTTCGTCCCCGGCTGCCAGAAGGCCGGCGGGCGATAGTACGCCTGGGTGCCGTTGGCCACCCAGTGCCAGGTGCCCGGCTGCGGCGGCACGCTGCTGACGAAGAGCCGCCGCTGCACCCCGGCCCGGTCCTTCCGGGCGATGCCCGGCACGAACTCCACCACCACCGGCATCGCGACGCCGTAGGTCTTCCCGTCGAACAGGTACAGCCCCGTGCCGATCTTCCGGCCGGGCCGCGACTTCATCGTGCTGAACGTGGTGGTCCGGGTCTCCGCCCGCCCGCCGGCGTCCGTCGCGGTGACCCGGGCGGTGTAGGTGCGGCCGAACGCCAGCGCCTTGCCCGGCACCCACGAGGAGCCGTCGTCGCGCATCGCGCCGGCCACCGTCGCGCCCTTGTCGTCGGTCAGCGTGACGGCGGTCACCGTGCCGCCGGACACGGCCGTGCCCACCTCGGTGCTGACGGGCAGGTTCCGGGCGTTCGCCGCCGGCGTCACGGTCAGCCGCAGTGGCGCCGCCGCCACCGTGGGCGAGGCCCCGGGCGTCGCGGTCGCGCCGACGAAGGTCGGCCGCTCGCCGCCGTCGTCACCACACCCCGCGAGAGCCAGCGGTACGCCCACAGCGAGCGCCAACCAGGCAGCCGTGACTCGCGAGCCTGTCCTCATCGTTACCCCGTCCCGCCGTACCGCGTCGGCCACATCCTCCCTCATCGGGGCCGGTGAGCGGGGTAGGCCGGCGGCA
>DASQDS010000129.1:0-3840 GCA_035634075.1 Pilimelia sp.
GCACGCCGGCCGCCGCCACCGCCACCCGGGCCGCCGCCACGGCGTCCGCCCACCCGGCCGCCCGGCCGGCCCCCCACCAGCCGGCCGGCTCGACGTCGCCGGCCAGCCCCGCGGCGACGTGCCAGGGCTGCGCGGGCACGAACGTCTCGGCGCGGGCCAGCTCGTCGTCGCCCGGCCGGTGCGCCACGCCCAGCCGCGGCGGGACGTCGCCGTCCCCCGCGCGGGGGTGGAACACCAGGCCCAGCTCGTAGAGCGCCACGTCGCGGTGGCCGCGGCCCAGGTTGCGGCGCAGGGTGGCCAGCAGCGGCGGCAGCAGCGTCGTGCGCAGCGCCGGCTCCTCCTCCGACATCGGGTTCACCAGCCGGACGGCGTCCCGCCGGGGGTCGTCGGCGCTCAGCCCGAGGGCGTCCCACGCCCCGTCGGCGACGAACGGGTAATTCAGCGCCTCGGTGTAGCCGGCCTCGGCCAGGGCGCGCGCGACGGTGCGCCGGCGCAGCTGCGCGGGCGTCAGGCCGTTGCCGGGCGGCGCCAGCGGCAGCGAACTGGGCACCTTGTCGTACCCGTCGAGGCGGACCACCTCCTCGACCAGATCCGCCGGGTCGGTCAGGTCGGGCCGCCAGGTCGGCGGCGTCACCGCCAACCTGTCCGGGCCGTCGGCGGCCACGGCGCAGCCGACCTCCGCCAGCAGCGCCTCGACGCGGGCGGTGTCGTACGGCACCCCCGCGGTGCGGCCGGGCAGCGCCGGGTCCAGCCCGACCGGCTCCCGCGGGCGGACGTGGTCCAGGTCCAGGATCCGGCCGTCGTCCACGCCGCCGGCGTACTCGATCAGCAGCGCGACCGCCCGGTCCAGGGCGACCAGCGGCAGCGCCGGGTCCACCCCCCGCTCCCAGCGCTTCGCCGCCTCGCTGGGCAGCTTGTGCCGCCGCGCGGTGCGGGCCACCATGACCGGCTCCCAGTGCGCCGCCTCGAACAGCACGTTCACCGACTCCGGCGCCATCTCGCTGTTCTCCCCGCCCATCACGGCGGCCAGCGACACCGGCCCGGTGTCGTCGCAGATCACCATGTCCTCGGCGGTCAGCTCGCGGCGCACGCCGTCCAGCGTGGTCAGCCGCTCCCCCGGCCGGGCGCGCCGCACCACCAGGCCGCCGCGCAGCCGGTCGGGGTCGAACGCGTGCATCGGCTGGCCGAGCTCCAGCATCAGATAGTTCGTGATGTCCACGGCCAGCGAGATGGACCGGATGCCCGCCTGGTGCAGCCGGCGGCGCAGCCACTGCGGGGCGACCGCGGCCGGGTCGATGCCGCGGACCAGCCGGGCGGCGAACCGGTCGCAACCCACGGTGTCCGCCACGGTGACCGGGTACGCCGGCTCGGCCGTCGCGCCGGGCGCCGGGCGCGCGGCCGGGTCGCGGAACGGCGTGCCGAGGGCGTGCGCCAGCTCGCGGGCGAGCCCGCGCACCGAGAAGCAGTACCCCCGGTCCGGCGTGATGTTGAGCTCCACCACCATGTCGTCCAGGCCGACCAGCCGGCGGGCGTCCTCGCCCGGCGCCGCGCCGGTGCCCGGCGGCAGCACGATGATGCCGGTGTGGTCGTCGCTGATGCCCAGCTCCCGGGCGGAACAGATCATCCCGTCGGACAACTGCCCGTAGGTCTTGCGGGAGGCGATGCCGAACCCGCCGGGCAGCACCGCGCCCGGGAGCGCGACGACCACCAGGTCACCCTCGGCGACGTTCGGCGCGCCGCAGACGATGCTGCGCGGCTCCGCCTCCCCCACCTCGACCAGCGTGTGCCGGATCGGCTTTTTGAAGCCGGCCAGCTCCACCACCTTCGCCACCCGGCCGACCACGAGCGGCCCGGCGACCGCCGCCCGCAGGTCGGTGATCTCCTCGACCTCCAGGCCGACCCGGACGAACGCCTGCTCCAGCTCGTCGGCGGACAGCAGGGGCACGTCGACGTACTCGCGCAGCCACGACAGCGCCACCCGCATCTCTAGACCCCCATCCCGAACGCGCGGGCGAAGCGCACGTCGCCCTCGACCATGTCCCGCATGTCGCTGACCCCGTGCCGGAACATCAGCGTCCGCTCGATGCCCATCCCGAACGCGAAGCCCGGGTACTCGTCCGGGTCGACGCCGCACGCGCGCAGGACCCGCGGGTTGACCATGCCGCAGCCCCCCCACTCGATCCACCGGGGGCCGTCGCGGTGCTGCGGGAACCACAGGTCCAGCTCCGCCGACGGCTCGGTGAACGGGAAGTACGACGGCCGCAGCCGGGTGCGCGCGTCCGGCCCGAACATGCTGCGGGCGAAGTGGTCCAGCGTGCCCAGCAGGTGGGCCATCGTGATGCCCCTGTCCACCACCAGGCCCTCCACCTGGTGGAACACCGGCGTGTGCGTGGCGTCCAGCTCGTCGGTGCGGTACGTGCGCCCCGGGCAGACGATGTAGACCGGCAGCGGCCGGGTGAGCAGCGTGCGGGCCTGCACCGGCGACGTGTGGGTGCGCAGCACCAGCCCGGACTCGCCGGCCGCCGCCCGCGCCGAGGCGACGAAGAACGTGTCCATCATGGTCCGCGCCGGGTGGTCCGGCCCGATGTTGAGGGCGTCGAAGGTGTACCACTCCAGCTCCGCCTCGGGGCCCTCGGCGACCTCGTACCCCATGCCCACGAACAGGTCGCCGATCCGCTCCATCAGCGTGGTCAGCGGGTGCCGCGCCCCGCGCGGGCGGCGGTCCCACGGCAGCGTGACGTCGACCCGCTCCTCGGCGAGGATCTGCCTCGCGCGCACGGTCGCGAGCTCGGCGGCGCGGGCCGCGTACGCCTCCTCGACCTGCCGCCGCGCCGCGTTGACCCGCTTGCCGGCGTCGGCCTTGGCGGCCGGCGGCAGAGCCCCGATCTCGCGCCGGGCCAGCGAGACGGGCGCCCGGTCGCCGAGGTGCAGGTGCCGGACGGCGGTCAGCGCGTCCGGGTCGCCGGCCGCGGCGAACGCCTTCTCCGCCTGCGAGACCGCCTCGTCCAGGGCGCCCTGGTCGAGCAGGGCCACCTGCTTGGGATCGTAGGGATCATTGCGGTACGTCATGGGACTCCCTGTCACCTTCACGGCTCTGTAGCGGCCATCGGGCAGTCTACGGAGGCGCGGCTGGGCCGCAGCCCGCCGGTGCAAGGGAGCGCGAGGGTGAGGTCAGCCCCGCAGCCCGCGGCCGGCGGGCTCGGTAAACATCGCGGACCTCATGGGTGGACTCCTCGCGGTGTGCCGCTCTGTGGGGCTCTAGTCGCTCTGTGGGGCTCTAGTCGCTCTGTGGGGCTCTAGTCGCTCTGTGGGGCTCTAGTCGCGCTGTTGGGCCCTGTCGCGCTGCGCCCTGGCGGAAGAATACAGGCACACCGCGGCGGCCGCAGCCAGGTTCAGGCTCTCCGCGCGGCCGTGGATCGGCACCCGGACGCGCGCGTCGGCGACCGCCAGCAGGTCCGCCGGCAGGCCGTGCGCCTCGGACCCGAACAGCCACGCGGTGGGCCGCGCCAGCGCCCCGGCGTCGGCCAGGTCGTCGAGGTCACCGGCGCCGTGCGCGTCGGCGGCGAGGACCACCAGGCCGGCGGCGCGAAGGGCGGCGACGGCCTCGGCCGCCGAGCCGCCACGCACCACGTCGACGTGGAACAGGCTGCCGGCGCTGGCCCGCACGCACTTGCCGTTGTACGGGTCGACGCTCCCGTCGGGGAACATCACCGCCCGCGCCCCGGCCGCTTCGGCAGTCCGCACTACGGTGCCGGCGTTGCCCGGCTCGGCGATACCGGCGAGGACCGCCACCAGTCTCGGCCGCACCGGGAGGGACTCCACGTGCAGGTGGCGGCAGAC
>DASQDS010000130.1:0-9875 GCA_035634075.1 Pilimelia sp.
GACGACGGCCCGGCGGCGGGCGGCGAAGGCGGGGCCGCCGGCGGCGTCTGGGACGACGCCGCGGCCGCCGCGCTGCGGGCCCGGTGGCAGGCTGCCGCCGCGCAGTTCGTGGAGGAGCCGGGCGCCGGGGTCGCGCAGGCGCGGGAGCTGGTCGCCGAGGCCGTCCGCACGCTGGCCGAGCGGCTCCTCGCCGAAGAGGCCGCGCTGGTGCCGGACCCGCCCACCGGCCAGCCGGACACCGAGGCGATGCGGCTCGCCATGCGGCGCTACCGCGAGGTCCTGGACCGCGTCCTGGCAGTCTGACACCCGCGACAACCAACTCCCGCGAGGGCCCGGCGCAGCGTGCGCCGGGCCCTTTGGCGTACCCGATGCTTGCCCTCGCCGTTGATTTCATCTAGCGTTGAGTTCATCAAGTGATGAGTTCTTCGGAACGGGAGGCGGGCGACATGCAAACCGCGATCGAGGTGGACAACCTCGTGGTCGAGCGGGGCAAGCGGCGGGTGCTGCACGGCATCAGTTGCCACATCCCGGGCGGCACGGTCACCGGGCTGTTGGGGCCGAGCGGCAGCGGCAAGACGACACTGATGCGCGCCATCGTCGGGGTGCAGATCGTGCGGTCGGGGTCGGTGACGGTCTTCGGTGAGCCCGCGGGGGCGCCGGCACTGCGCCGCACCGTGGGCTACCTGACGCAGGCGCCGAGCGTCTACGCCGACCTGACCGTGCGGGAGAACGCGCGCTACTTCGCCGCGCTCTTCGGCTACGGCGCCGCGGAGGCCGACCGGGCGGTCGCCGACGTGGGGCTGGCGCCGGCGGCCGGGCAGCTGGTCGGCACGCTCTCCGGCGGCCAGCGCAGCCGCGCGTCGCTGGCCTGCGCGATCATGGGTAGGCCCCGGCTGCTCGTGCTGGACGAGCCGACGGTCGGCCAGGACCCGGTGTTGCGGGCCGACCTGTGGCAGCAGTTCCACGCGCTGGCCGCCGCCGGCACGACCGTGCTGGTATCCAGCCACGTGATGGACGAGGCGGGCCGCTGCGAGCGGCTGCTGCTCATCCGGGAGGGCCGGCTGATCGCCGACGACACCCCGGCCGGGGTGCGCGCGAGTGCCGCGACCGACGACCTGGACGAGGCGTTCCTGCGCCTGATCCGGGAGCAGGAGAAGGCGGGGGTGGCGTGATGTCGGCCCGCATCCTGGCGGCCACGACCGGCCGCATCCTGCGCCAGCTGCGGCACGACCGGCGGACGATCGGGCTGCTCGTCGTCGTACCGACGCTGCTGTTGACCCTGCTCTACTTCATGTACGACGACGCCGGGCCGGCGTTCGACCGGATCGCGCTCGTCATGCTCGGCATCTTCCCGTTCGTCATCATGTTCCTGGTGACCAGCATCGCCATGCTCCGCGAGCGGACCACCGGCACCCTCGAGCGGCTCCTGACCACCCCGCTGGGCAAGCTCGACCTGCTGTTCGGCTACGGCATCGCGTTCGGCGTGGCCGCCGCGATCCAGGCCTCCGTGGCGGCCGCCGTGGCGTACTGGCTGTTCGACCTCCAGACGGCCGGCCCGGCCTGGCTGGTGGTCCTCATCGCCGTGGCCAACGCGGTCCTCGGCGTGGCGCTCGGCCTCTTCTGCAGCGCCTTCGCGCAGACCGAGTTCCAGGCCGTACAGTTCATGCCGGTCGTCGTGATCCCCCAGGCGCTGCTGTGCGGGTTGTTCGTCCCGCGCGAGCAGATGGCCGGGTGGCTGCAGGCGGTCAGCGACGCGCTGCCCCTGTCGTACGCGGTCGAGGCGCTGGGTCAGGTTGGCGCCCACGCCGACCCGACCGGCACCATGTGGCGGGACCTCGCCATCGTGGTGGGCGCGGTGGTCGTCGCGCTGATGCTCGCGGCGGCCACGCTGCGCCGGCGCAGCGCCTGACCGGACCGTCCGGCACCGCGGCCACCCCGCCGCGGTGCCGGATCACGTGGGGAGAGGGGCAGGCGGCAGATGGCGCGTCGTACGGGTCGGCGACCCGGCAAGACCGACACGCGGGACGCGATCCTGGCGGCCGCGCGGGAGGGGTTCGGGGAGCGCGGGTACGACGCCACGTCCATGCGGGCCATCGCGACGGCGGCGGGGGTCGACCCCGCGCTGATCCACCACTACTTCGGCACGAAGGAGCAGCTCTTCGTCGCCACCCTGAACATGCCGATGCGCCCCGGCGAGCTCCTGCCGCAGGTGGTCGCGGGGGGCGCGCACGAGGCGGGGGAACGACTGGTCCGCACGTTCCTGCGGGTCTGGGACTCGCCGGCCGGGGCGGCCGGGGCGGCGCTTCTGCGCTCGGGGGTGAGCAACGAGTGGACGGCCCGGTTGCTGCGCGAATTCCTCACCACCCAGATCCTCCGCCGGCTGATGAAGCTGCTGGAGCTGGAGGGGCCGGACGCGCCGATGCGGGCCAACCTGGCGGCGTCGCAGATCATGGGGATGGCGATGGCCCGCTACATCATCAAACTGGAACCGCTGGCCACGGCGCCCAGCGAGACCGTGGTGGCGGCGGTGGGCCCGACCATCCAGCGGTACCTGACCGGCGACCTGAGGCTTCCCGCAAACACGCCCCCCGGTTGACCGGCGCGCGGGTGACTCAAGAACCGGTGTGGCTCAGGCCGCGTGCGCGAAGCACTTCACCGGCGCGGCCGGGGCGGGGATGCGCACGACGTACGCCTCCTGCACGGCGGTCAGCGCCCAACCCATCCGGCGGACGGCGGTCTCCGGGTGCTCCCCGAACTCGCCGGCGACCTGGGTGGCGCAGCCCTGCACGCCGAAGCGGCTCAGCGAGCCGGTGACCGCCTCGCGCACCTGCTCGGCGGCGGGCTGCTGGGACATCTGGAGCGCGGAGGCGAAGAGGGCCTCGGCCCGTACCGTCAGGAATGTGCTGCTCATGTCGACCCCCGCTGTGTGCGTCCCCGTCTTGCTGCTGAGACCTAGCCAACGCCTCGGGCGGTGCCGACCCGTTCCCCGCCGGTTGCGGTCCGGTAGCAGCGGCCACGGGCCTCGTGTCGCGGCCCGTTCCGGCACCGGGGTCGCGGTCCCGGCCGGCGGATGTCAGGATCGTCGCCGTGTCCCTACCTCGCCGAAGCGTCCTCGGGGCGGGCGTCGCCGCCGCGGTCGCCAGCCTGACCGGGTGCGGCCAGCGCACGAAAGCGTCCTGGGTGGTGCCCGGCGCGGGCGCCGGGACGCCGGCCCCCGGCGGAGCGACCACCGCACCGACCGGCCGGCCCAACACGGGCGCGGCCGCCCCCCGCCCCACGCCGACCCCGGCGGGGACGCGGGTCGCCGCCGCCGACGCCCCGTACGCCGGGGCGGTCACCGCGGCGCTCACCCGCCGGTTGCGGCCCACGCCGGAGAACCCCCGGCATCCCGGGTACGCCGGCGCGGTCGCGCTGGTGTCCGTCCAGGGCAAGATCACCGTGCACGCGGCCGTCGGGGACGCCCTGCGGTACGGCGCCGGGCCGGTCGAGCTGCCGCCGGGCCGTCGGGTGGCGATGCGCCCGGACTCCGTCTTCGACGTCGCCTCGATCACCAAGGTCTACACCGCGCTGCTCGTCCTGCGCCTGGTCGACCAGGGCAAGATCGACTTGGCCGCGCCGGTCGGTGGGCTGCTGCCCGGGTTCACGGGCGCGGGCAAGGCGGCCATCACCGTCCGGATGCTGCTGTCGCACACCAGCGGCCTGCCCGTCGGCGCGAAGGTCGCGGGGGTGTCCGGCCGGGCGGCCCGGTGGGCCGCGGTGCTGGCCACGCCGCTGGCGAAGGGCGCCCGCCCCGGCGCGGCGTTCCGCTACTCGAGCGTGGGCTACATGGTGCTGGGCCGCCTCGTCGAGCGGGTCACCGGCCAGCCGCTCGACCGCGCGCTCAGCACGTTGCTGACCGGGCCGATGGGCCTGCGTGAGACCGGGTACGCCCCGTCCGCCTGGCTGAACGGCACCGCCCGGGCCGCCCGGCTGGTGGCCACCGATGCCCGCTCGTCCCGCGGCCTCCTGCGCGGCGTCGTGCACGACGACGTGGCCAACCAGGTGGGCGGGGTGGCCGGGCACGCCGGCGTCTTCGCCACGGCCCGGGACGTGGCCGCCGTCGGCGAAATGCTGCTCGGCGACGGCAGCTACCGCGGCCGCCGGATCCTGTCCGCGGCGACGGTCCGGCTGCTGCGGACCAACGCGAACCAAGGGCTGCCCGCCATCGACGCGGAGCGCCCCGGCCGGCCGTCGGACCACGGGCTCGGCGTGGTGCTGCGCCAACCCTGGTTCATGGGCCGGCTGTCGTCGCCGGCGACGTTCGGCCACACCGGCTTCACCGGCACCTCCCTGCTCGTCGACCCGCGCCGCGACCTCGTCCTGGTGCTGCTGACCAACCGCGCGCACCCCAACTGGAGCTGGGCCAACCCCGACCCGGTCCGGGTGGCGATCGCCAACATCCTGGCCGACGCCCTGCCGTAGCGGCGGCGGCGACAGTTGCGGCACGGCACACCTGGGTTAACAATATTCTTAATGCGCGGAGGTGCCGCCTGGAGTGAGAGATCTTGATGACCGCGCAGGTCGAAGAGTTCCTCGACGCGCTGTACGAGGCCGACCGGGAAACGCACCGGCTGGTGAACCAGGCCGTCCTTGTCCTGGAACGCAACGGACCCGGTGAGGGTAGGCCACTCGTGGACAGCATCACGGCGTCCCAGGTCACCAACATGAAGGAACTCAGGCCGCCCTCCGCGGGCCGGACCGAGATCAGGATTCTGTTCGTCTTCGACCCGTGGCGCTCCGCGATCCTGCTCCTGGCCGGAGACAAAGCCGGTCAATGGAACCGCTGGTACCGCGAGGCGATACCGGCTGCGGAACAGGCCCTTGCCAGGTACCTGAAGGAACGGGAGAGGGAGATGGGCGCATGAGCGAGGTCAAGCGCTGGCGCGACACAGGCCATCTGGAACGCGCCACCGACACCGCGGGCGGACAGGAGGCATTCGACGCGGGCGTCAGCGAGATGCTCGGCCAGGCACGCGGCTGGCGTCTAGCGGATCTGCGGAAGCGGCGGGGAATGACACAGGAACAAGTCGCGTCGCGGATGGGCGTCTCCGTCGCCCGGGTGTCGCAAATTGAAGCCGGTGTCGTCTCCACCCAGGACGTACTCGGCCGATACATCACCGCACTGGGCGGGACTCTCAAGCTCATCGCCGACTTCGGGGACGAACAGCTCAAGGTTGCATGATCGTCGCTGCCGGGACGGCGGCCGTTGAGCGCGCGGACCTGCTTCTCGCCCGACCGGGCGCATCGGCCCGCGCCGCGACCTCGTCCCGGTACCGCTGGCCAACGTGGCGACCGGCCCGGACGCCGCTGCGGTGCCGGCGTCACCACGTCGGGCAGGAGCGGGCGTGCTGCTCGGGCGGGACGCTGACGATCCGCCAGTACCCGTTCTCGTCCGGCTCCCGCGTCAGGACGTGCTCGTACCGGAGACCGCGCAGGCGCGCCACGTCGGCCGGCGCCAGCCCGCCACGCTGATCCGGCGCCGGGCACAGGGACGACGCCGCCCGGAACGGCACGCCGCCGTTGCGCAGCAGCCGCACGTACGTCGCGCCGGCGACCTCGTAGTCGATGGCGACATCGAAGGAGTACGCGTGGCGTACGACCTCGAAGTTGAGCGTGAGGACCTGTTTCTCGCCCGGCTTGAGGTCCAGCGTGTGCACGGCGAAGTACGGCCGAGCCGGATCCGCGCCCGCCATGTCGTGGGCGACCGGTGCCGCGGCGTCCAGGTTGAACGACATCGGGATGGCGTCGCCGCCCTCGTTCCCGTGCAGAATCGCCGCTGCGAGCGGGATGCACTCGCGCACGATGTTGACCACCCGCATGTTGGAGATCGTCATGGGCCGCGCGTGTGTGTTCTCCAGCGACACCCGCGCCATCCCGCCCCCGTGCGCGAACGCCCCCGCCTTCAGGGCACGCGGGAAGTCCGAGAAGGCCCGCTCGTACGGCCCGGTCGCCAGGGCGCCGGGGAGCTTGGCCAGCGCCTCGGCGGTCAGCGCGAAGTTGTACTGGTTGAACACGCCGGTGAACTCGGTGGTGGTCGCCAGCAGGTGTCGGCCGCTCTCGGCCACCCGCACGGCCGGCCCGGCGGGGCACGGTGTGGCCGCCTGCCCGCTGCCGCTCGGGTCTTGCGCCGGGACGTCGGAGCCCGTGGCCGTCGGTGCCGCCCCGCCAGCGTCCTCGCCTGCCGGGGCCCGCGCGCAGCCGGCGGCGGCGGTCAGCACCACCACGAGCACCGCTGCCGCCCCGCGCACGCCCCGGCTCCGCGGCTGCCTGCGCTCCCGTTCCCACCGGGCGGCCAGGGCCGCACACGTCACGCCGGCACCTCTTGGGTTCGTCATCAGGCGTCTCCTCGGTCGCGTCCCGGCTACCTGTCGCCGGTATGCCTCAGCTGGACTCGGAGCAGTCCCCGACAGCCGCCGAACGCAGCCCCGCCACCCGGAGGCTCAGCGCAGGGTCCGCGCTGCCCGCCGGATCCGTGCCACCCAGGAGAGCCAGCCGGCTGCCGGCCAGCAGCCAGCGCCGGTCCGTTTCCGCGAAAGCCAACCGGAGGCCGGCGTATCCCAGCCACTGCCGATCGAGCCGGACGAACTCGGCGCCGGCCGGCGGGGCCACCCGGAGCCGGGCGATGGTGCACGGTGGCAGCTCACCGGTCAGCGCCGCCGCCTCGGCAGGTCGGTCTGCCGCGCGGGTCACCGTGGCGACCACCCGCACGTCCCGCAGCGGCACGGGTGAACGGTTCTGGATGGTGACGTCCAAGCCCGGGGGCAACACGCTGCTCGACTCCTGACCGATCATGGCCCAGATCGCCACCCTGGACGCGTACACCCGCTGCTCCCGCTTGATCGCGTACTCGTTGAGGGCCGTCTGCTGCGCGCTGAGCTGCTGCTGGTTGGCCCAGGCGACGGCGGAGACGACAAGCGCCAGCAGCGCCACGACCACACCGAACCAGGTGGCCCGGGCCTGTGCGCGGGCCGCGCCCAGCATCCCGTGGTCCACAGCGGAGACCGGGAGTGGTGGGCTCGTTCGATTCTCCGTGGGGGCAGCCGGTGCCGCACCCGAGCGGGCGACGTTCGCCCGATGGAGGTCGCCGTCGCGTACGTACAGTCCCGAACCGGCGATCCGCCAGCCGTCGCCGCCCGCACGATCACTCACGTCCGATGTCCCCTCGACGCGCCGGTCGGCGGTGTGGCCGACCTGTCCCCGCCGCGGGGAAGGTCACACCGGCCTGAGATTCGTCGAGGTTAGCTTGCGGTACGTCAGGTGGCCGCCACAAATTGCCCGACCAGCTGGCGGGGCGGCGGGTCAGCGGGTCTGTTCCAGCCAGGAGGCGTAGAGGCGGGCGTACACGGAGCCTTCCTCCGCGACCAGGTCCTCGTGCCGGCCGCGCTGCACGACCCGGCCCCGGTCCACGACGATCACGTCGTCGGCCGCCCGGGCGGTGGACAACCGGTGCGCGATCGCGACCGTCGTGCGGCCCCGCGTGACGGCCTCGAGCGTGCGCTGCAGCCGGATCTCCGTCGCCGGGTCGACCGCGCTCGTCGCCTCGTCCAGGACCAGCAGGTCGGGGTCTGCCACGTACGCCCGGGCCAGCGCCACCAGCTGGCGCTCGCCCACGCTGAGCGCCTCGCCCCGCTCGCCCACCGGCGTGGCCGTCCCCTGCGGGAGGCTCTCCACCCAGTCGGCGAGGCCCAGCTCGACGAAGGCCCGCGCCAGCTCCGCGTCCGACAGGGACGGGCGGCCGAAGCGGACGTTCTCGGCGACGGTGGCGTCGAACAGAAACCCGTCCTGCGGCACCATCACGACCCGGGCCCGCAGCGACGCGAACCGCACCCGCCGCAGCGGTACGCCGGAGAGCAGCACCTCGCCGCCCGTCGGGTCCATCAACCGGGTGAGCAGCTTCGCGAAGGTGGTCTTGCCGCCGCCGGTCTCGCCCACCACCGCCACCCGGGTCCTGGCGGCGATGTCCACCCGGATGTCGTGCAGCACGGTCGGCCCGTCGGCGGAGTAGGCGAAGTCGACACCCGCGAAGCGCACGTCCAGCGGCCCGGCCGGCAGGTCCACCCCCGCCTCGCCCGGGTCCGCGACGTCCGGGGCGATGTCCAGCACGTCGAGCACCCGCCGCCAGCCGGCCACCGCGTTCTGGGCCTCGTTGAGCACCTCCGTGGCGATCTGCACGGGCTGGATGAACAGCGTCACGAGGAACAGGAACGCGGTCAGCTCGCCCACCGTCAGCGCGCCGCCGACGCCGAGGTGGACGCCGATCACCACGACCCCGGCCAGCGCCAGGCCGGCCGCCACCTCGCCGACGGAGAAGCCCAGCACGCTGGTCCGCATGGCCCGCTGCTGGGCCGCCCGGTGCGCGTCGATCGCCTCGTCCAACCGGCTGCGGGTGCGCCCGGACACCCCGTACGCCCGGATGACGGCGGCCCCGACGACGCTCTCGGAGACGGCCGCGAGCATCGCGCCCACCTGCCGGCGGACGGCGCCGTACGCCCCGGCGAGCCGCCGCTGGAACAACCGGATCACCACGACGGCCGGCCCGAAGGCGAGCAGCACGACGAGCGTGAGTTGCCACGAGTACACCGCCATGACCAGCGCGGTGACCACGATCTGGCCGCTGCTGATGAGCAGGATCACCCCGCCCCACTGCAGGAACTGGGTGATCTGGTCCACGTCGCTGGTGACCCGGGAAACCAGCGACCCGCGCCGCTCCGACTGCTGGTGCAGCATGGACAGGTCGTGGATGTGCCGGAACGTGCGGGTGCGCACGCCGGCCAGCGCGGTCTCGCTGACGGTGAACAGCCGCCGCATCATCAGGTACCCGCACACGGTGGTCACGGCGAGCACGGCGGCGGTGAGCCCCACGACGGTGGAGACGATCGACAGGTCCGGCCCGCCGGGCGCCCGCAGCCCGCGGTCGATCCCCTGCTGGACGGCCACCGGCACCGCCGCGCGGCCGACCATCGACAGCACCGCCAGCGCCAGCGTGCCGGCCAGGCCCACCCGCAGCTCCCGGGACAGGGCCAGCCCCCGCCGCATCGTGCGCCACGTCGACTCGGTCGCCGTCGCCTCAAGGGTCACACTCACGGCGATATCCTTCGTTCGCGACTGCGGGGCTCGCTTCGCTCACTCCTCGCGCTCACAGCGACACCCTTCGTTCGCGACCGCCGGGCTCGCTTCGCTCACCAGTCACAGGTCGGCCTCCGCGTAGGCCTGCTGGCGTTCCGCGTCCGCCTTCTCGTACGCGGTGACCAGGTCCGCGTACCCGGGCACGGTGTTCAGCAGGTGCGCGTGGGTGCCCCGCCCCGCGACCCGGCCGCGCTCCAGGTAGACGACCTCGTCGGCGAGGGCGATGGTGGCCCGCCGGTACGCCACGACCAGGATGCCGGCACCGGCCCCGTCGCCGTCGTCGGCGCCGCGCAGGGCGGCCAGGATCGCCGCCTCCACGCGCGGGTCCACGGCGCTTGTCGCGTCGTCGAGCACCAGCAGCCGCGGGCCGCCGGCGAGCGCGCGGGCCAGCGTCAGCCGCTGCCGCTGGCCGCCGGACAGCGACGTCCCCCGCTCCCCCACGGCCGTGTCGAGCCCGTCCGGCAGCCCCGATACGAAGCCGTCGGCCTGGGCCAGCCGCAGCGCCTGCCACACCGCCGCGTCGTCCACGCCGGCCCGGTCGAGGGCCACGTTGGCCCGTACCGTGTCGTCGAAGACGAACGGCACCTGCGGCACCAGGGCGATAGCCGCTGCCAGGCCGGCGGCGCTGAGCCGCCGCACGTCGACGCCGTCCAGCTCGACCGCGCCGGCGGCCGGGTCGACCAGCCGGGCGGCCAGGGACGCGACGGTGG
>DASQDS010000131.1:0-3787 GCA_035634075.1 Pilimelia sp.
ACCGTCCCGGCACCCGTTCCTCCCGCTCCCAGCGGGACACCTCGTGGCGGCTGACCGTGGCCACGCCGGCGGCGGCGCACAGGTGCTCGGCGAGGCGCAGCTGGGACCACCCGCGGGCCAGCCGCAGGTGCACCAGTAGCGCGCCGATGGACTCGGGCGGGCCGTCGGCGGCCGGGGGCGGCCGGCCGGCGGGCCGGTCCACGGGCACGGGGCGGGGTCGAGGCGGCATGCCGCTGCTCCTCCTGACGGGCGGTCGGGCTGGTGGACGGTCGGGCTGGTGAGCGACCGCTGGTGCGCGATCGGGCTGGCGTGTCGACCCCCGGCACGGTGACCCCCGTACCCCGGTGTCTACCGCACCGGTACGACAGCGCGCCGACGCGGGGCGCGGACCGGCGCCCCGGGCCAGTACAGTCGTCCCGTGGCACTGGGTGTTTCCTCCGTCCGGCCGGGCGGGCAGCCGTCGATCGGCGCGTTGATCAACGGTCCCGAGCCGACCTATTCCTTCGAGTTCTTCCCCCCGAAGAGCCCGGACCAGGAGCGGCAGCTGTGGTCGGCGATCCGCCGGCTGGAGCAGCTGCGGCCGTCGTTCGTGTCGATCACCTACGGCGCCGGCGGCTCCACCCGCGACAGCACCGTCGCGGTGACGGAGCGGGTCGCGACCGACACCACCCTGCTGCCGATGGCCCACCTCACCGCGGTGAACCACTCCGTCGCCGAGCTGCGCAACGTCATCGGCCGGCTCGCCGGGGCCGGGATCCGCAACATCCTCGTCGTGCGCGGCGACCCGCCGGGCAACCCGATGGGCGAGTGGGTCCGGCATCCGGAGGGCGTCCGCTACGCCGAGGACCTGGTCCGCCTCGTGCGCCAGTCGGGGGATTTCTGCGTCGGCGTGGCCGCCTTCCCGTACAAGCACCCGCGCTCCCCGGACGTGGCCACGGACACCCGCAACTTCGTCCGCAAGTGCCAGGCCGGCGCCGATTTCGCGATCACCCAGATGTTCTTCGACGGGGACGACTACCTGCGGCTGCGCGACCGGGTGGCCGCCGCCGGCTGCGCGACGCCGATCGTCGCCGGGGTGATGCCGATCACCTCGATGCGCACGATCGAGCGCGCGGAGCAGCTCTCCGGCGCGCCGTTCCCACCGGCGCTGCTGACCCGCTTCGAGCGGGTGGCCGACGACCCGGCCGCGGTCCGCCAGCTGGGCATCGAGCAGACCAGCGAGATGTGCCGCCGGCTGATCGCCGAGGGCGTGCCGGGCATCCACTTCATCACGCTCAACCGGTCCACGGCGACCCGCGAGGTGTGGGTCAACCTGGGCGCGATCTCCCCCGCCGTGGCCGGGGCCGCCGCGCCTCGGTGACCTGGGACGCGTACGCCGCGGCGTGGGCGGCGCTGCACGGTGGGTTCGACCCGCGGGGCGCGGCACCGCTCGTGCGGGGCTGGCTGCGGCTGGCGTACGCCATCGGCAGCCGGCTCGCCCGCCTGGGCGTGCCGCCGACGGCGGTGACGGCCGCGGGCCTGCTGCTGTCCCTGGCCGTGCCGGTCGCGGCGGCCGCCGGCGCGGCGTGGCCGCTCGCCGCCGCCGGCCTGGTGCTGCTCAGCGCGGTGGCGGATTCCGCCGACGGCGCGGTCGCCGTGGTGAGCGGGCGGACCAGCCGGCTGGGGTACGTCTACGACTCGGTCGCCGACCGGCTCAGCGAGCTGTGCTGGGCCGCGGCCCTGTGGGCGGTGGGCGCCCCGGGTTGGCTGCTGCTGGCCTGCGCCGCGCTGTCCTGGCTGCACGAGTACGTGCGGGCACGCGCCACCGCCGCCGGGATGGGCGACATCGGCGTCGTCACCACGGGCGAACGGCCCACCCGGGTGTCGGCCGTGCTGGTCGGCCTCTTGCTCGCCGGCGCCGCCGGGGCGCTGTCCGTCGACGTCGCCGCCGGCCTGGCGACGGTCGGCGCGGCGGTGTGGGCGCTGCTCGCGGCCTTCGGGTTCGGCCGGCTGCTGGTGGCCGTCCGCGCGAGCCTGCGCTGAGCGGCCGGCGGCTCAGGCCGGGCCGATCTGGTCGGCGACGATCCGGGCGGACAGGGTCACCATCGGCAGCCCGCCGCCCGGGTGGCTGGAGCCGCCCACCAGGAACAGCCCGCTCACCGGGCCGCGGCCGGCGGGCCGCAGCAGCCCGCCGAGGCCGTGGCTCGCTGTGCCGTAGATGGCGCCGCCCGGCGCCGCCGCCGACTCGGCCAGGTCGGCCGGCGTCCGCACCTCCCGGAACACCAGCCTGTCCCGGACGTCGATGCCTCGCTGCGCCAGCACGGCCAGGACCCGGTCGGCGTACGCGTCGGCCAGGCCCGGGCGCCGCCAGTCCACGGCGCCCCACCCGCGTCCGTGCCGGGGCGCGTTGACGAGCACGAACCAGGCCTCGTGCCCGGCCGGCCGGGCGGTCGGGTCGTCGGCCACCGTGACGAACACGGCCGGGTCCGCCGCCGGCCGGGCCGGCACGCCCCGCCCCGGGTCGCCGAAGACCGCGTCGAACTCCGCGTCGTAGTCGGCCGGGAAGTACACCGTGTGGTGCGCGGGCGCCGGCGTGCCACCCCGCACGGCCAGCAGCAGCACGAAGCCGGCCAGGCTGCGGTCGCCGAGCCGGCCCAGCCGCCGCGGCGCGGGCAGCAGGTCCCGGTAGACGGTGAGCGCGTCGGCGTTGGCCACCACCACGTCGGCCGGCACCCGGGCGGGCACCCCGGCCGCGGCCCGGCCGGGGGTGGCCAGCCGCACGCCGTGCACCCGGCCGCCGGCGGCGTCCACGCCCACCACCTCGACGCCGGTCTCCACCAGCACGCCGAGGTCCAGGCAGCGGGACAGCAGCGCGTCGGCGAGGGTGCCGAGGCCGCCGCGCAGGTACCAGCCGCCGTACGCCAGTTCCGCGTACGGGACCGCGAGCAGCGCCGCCGGTGCCCGCCGCGGGTCCGCCCCCGTGTACGTGGCGTACCGGTCCAGCAGCATCCGCAGGCGCGGGTCCCGCAGGTGCGCGTGGCCGACGGCGCGCAGGCTCCGGCCCGGGGCGATCGCTGCCAGGTCCCCGAGCCGCCAGGTCAGCCGCGCCAGCGCCAGCGGCGAGAGGTCCGACCGCAGCACGTGCCGCCAGGAGGAGTCCCACACCCGCGCGGCCCGCCGCCACAACGCCGACCAGTCCGCGGCCGCCGCCGGACCCAGCGCCGCCGCCACCCGGGCGGCGAAGGCGGCCGGGTCGGCGCAGGAGTCCAGCACGGTGCCGTCGGCGAAGACGTGCCGCACGATCGGGTCCAGGGGTACCGCGTCCAGCGGCAACGGCCCGCCGGTCGCCTCGCCCAGCTCGGCGAACACCTGCGGCAGCGTGAACAGGCTGGGCCCGGTGTCGAACCGGTACCCGTCCCGCGCGTACCGCCCCAGCTTGCCGCCGGCGACCTCCGCCCGCTCGAACACCGTCACCCGGTGGCCGGCAGCCGCCAGCCGCGCGGCGCACGCCAGGCCGCCCACGCCCGCCCCCACGACGACGACGTCAGCCACCGCCCGGCCCCCGCGCGACCACGGCCCGCCCCTTCCACGACAGCGCCGCGCGGCGGTGCAGCCGGAACGACCGCTCCACCAGCGCCGCGAACAACCCGATCGACACCGGCTGGGCCAGCGCGTCCGGCCAGGCCCGCCCGCCGGTGGCCCGGGCTGCGACCACCCGGCCGGCCACCCCGAGGGCGTACGCGCACAGCCCGGCCAGCGCCGTTGGGGTCCGGCCGGCGGCAGCGGCCGCCAGGCCGAGGACCGGCGG
>DASQDS010000132.1:0-1514 GCA_035634075.1 Pilimelia sp.
CCTCTAACCGGGTCATACCCTAGTTAATCTTAACCGACATGGCCTGACGTCGTTGGGGATCGGTGCCGCGTGCGTCGGGTCAGCACTCTGCGGGCGCCGGCGAGCCCGGCCCTCTGAGGAGCGCCGCGGCTGCGGTGTCGAAGCACCAGCGCCGCAAGCGCTCGGACGGCCAGCCATACGCCACGGACTCGTCGTCGCCGGGCTCGACGAACAGGGTGGCGGCCGCGTCGAGGATGGCCGGGTGTGTCTGCCGGGCCTGCTCCTGCTCACCGAACGGTTCGGCCAGACCTACACCAACTACCAGTCCCGCGTGCGCCGGTGGCTCTAGCCACCCGGCCCCGCCCCACCAGGAGTGATCTGAGTACTGAGAGCCCGTGAAATAAGGGGTTTCAGGCGACTTGGCGTGGTGGTGTGGTGCGGTGTCGTGCCAGGCGGCGGGTCATGACGGTGACCATGGCCCACTGGACCATGGCGGCGTGGTGGGCGGGGTGGCGTTCGTAGTCTCGGACGGTGCGTCGGCAGCGGTTGATCCAGGCGATCGTTCTCTCTACGACCCATCGGCGTGGTAGCGGTTGAAAGCCGATTTGGCCGGCGAGTTTGCGCACGATGTCGACGCCCAGACGCAGGGTGGTGGCGGCCCAGTCGACGAGCCGGCCGGCGTAGGCGGCGTCGGCCCACACCCGGGTGACGGTGGTGAAGCAGGTGCGCAGAGCGGCCAGCAGCAGCCGGGCGGCGTCACGGTCTTGGACACTGGCGGCGGTGACCAGCACGACCAGCAGGAGGCCGTTGGTGTCCACGGCGAGGTGCCGCTTACGTCCGTTGAGCTTTTTGCCGGCGTCGAAGCCGCGCTGGGTGCGGGCTACGGTTTCGGCGGCGCGCACCGTTTGCGAGTCCATGATCGCCGCTGACGGCTGTGTGCGGCGGCCGGCGGCGTGGCGGACCTGCTCGCGCAGGCTGTTGTGCAGCCGGGCCAGGGTGCCGTCGCGGGTCCAGGTGCGGAAGTAGTGGTAGACGGTGCGCCAGGGTGGGAAGTCGGCCGGCAGGGCCCGCCACACGCAGCCGTTGTGGTTGAGGTAGCGGATCGCATCGACGATGTCGCGGCGCGGGTAGCGCACCGGCCGACCACCCCGCTCACCGGCGGGGATGTGCGGGGCGATGAGCTGCCACTCCGCCTCGCTGGTGTCCGAGGGGTAGCGGCGCGGCCGCCGGGTGGGCAGGTGAGCAGCGATGCCGGTCGCGTCGATGGTCGCGGCCTGTCCGGCGACAAGGTACAAACTCATGTGGGGCCTTGGGGTCAGCGATGGTGTGGTTACCTCGCTCGTATCGCAAGGCCCCACCCGCTGTCAGCCCGCCACGCCGCGACAGCCATCGATCACCCCCGACCACACCGCCAGGCCAAGACCCTTATTTCACGTGAGGTGTACCAAGGATCTTGGACATGTCCTCCAGCTTGAGAGGATGAGTACATGCCCGAGCATCGTCGTCGGTTCAGTCCGCAGTTCAAGGCCGAGGCC
>DASQDS010000133.1:0-4698 GCA_035634075.1 Pilimelia sp.
CGGGAGCACCCGGCGGGCCAGCCCGAGTGGCCCCCGGCGCGGCAGCCACGGCGCGGCCTCGGCGGCGGCGGCCAGCCCGGCGGCGGGCCCGAACGCGGCCAGGACCCAGGTGCCCACCGACATCGGCGAGGTGGGCTTCGCGACCCGCAGCATGTGGTGGAAGCGCGCCGGCCGGCCGAGGTCGTGGACCAGTAGGTACGTGCTGGCGCCCAGGGCGGCGACGGCGCTGAGCCGCCCCGCCCGCCGCAGCTGTGGCCGGCCGGTCAGGTCCGCGCCGGCGGCCAGCAGCGCGGAACCGGCCGCCACCCCGCCGGTGAACAGGTACGCGGCGACGTCGTGGTGCCACACCGGCGCCTTCACGACCGGGCGGCCGTAGTACGAGTCCCGGCCCGCTGTCATGGCCGCCGCCCGGCGAACGAGACGACCGCGGCGGCGGCCATGGCCAGGGCGGCCAGGCCGGCGCGCCGCCACATCGCCGGGAGGTCCCGGGTGGTCACGACGGGGTCCGGCGGCAGGCCGTACACCTCGGGCTCGTCGAGCAGCAGGAAGAACGCGCCGTCGCCGCCGACCCCGTCCGCCGGGTCGTGGCCGTACAGCCGGGCCTGGCCGACCCCCTCGCCGTGCAGCCGCGCCAGCCGCCGCTGGGCCCGCTCGCGCAGCTCGGCCAGCTCGCCGTACTGGATGGACTCGGTCGGGCAGGCCTTCGCGCAGGCCGGCGTGAGGCCGTCGCCGATCCGGTCGTAGCACAGCGTGCACTTCCACGCCCGGCCGTCGCCCTCGCGCTGGTCGATCACCCCGTACGGGCAGGCCGGGATGCAGTAGCCGCAGCCGTTGCAGATGTCGGACTGCACCACCACCGTGCCGAACTCCGTCCGGAACAGCGCCCCGGTCGGGCAGACGTCCAGGCAGGCGGCGTGGGTGCAGTGCTTGCACACGTTCGACATCATCAGCCAGCGCAGGTCGCCGCGCGGGCCCTCGCCGGTGCGCCCGGGCGGGCCGGCGCCGGGCATGCCGAGGAACGCCGGGCCCGCCGGCGCCGTGGCGCGCGCCGGGGCCGGCTGCTCCACGAAGGCCACGTGCCGCCACGAGTTCGCGGTCAGCGCGCCGGTGTTGTCGAACGACATGCCGAGCAGGTCGAAGCCGTCGTCCGGCACCCCGTTCCACTCCTTGCAGGCCACCTCGCACGCCTTGCAGCCGATGCAGACGCTGGTGTCGGTGAAGAAGCCCACGCGCGGCGGGGCGTCGACCCAGCCGGCGTCCGGAGCCGGGTCGAGCGGGCCGTAGAGGCTGTTCTGGCCGGGCACGTCAGTCCTCCTCGATCCCGGCGCGGCGCCGGTAGTCAGCCACGTACGCCAGCAGAGCCGGCCCGGACGGCCGGCGGCCGGCGCGGATGTCGCAGGTGCCGACCTTGCTCTCCTGGATCAGCACGTTCGGGTCCAGCACGATGCCGACCAGGTCGTTCGCGGAGTCGCCGGTGACCAGGCCGGCGCCGCCGAAGTGGTACGGCAGCCAGAGCTGGTGGATCGTCCGGCCGTCCACCCGCAGCGGCCTCAGCCGCTCGGTGACCAGCACCCGCGCCTCGATCGCGGCGCGGGTGGTCACCACGTGCGCCCAGCCCAGGTGCTCCAGCCCGCGCTCGGCGGCCAGCGCGGGCGAGACCTCCACGAACATCGCCGGCTGCAGCTCCGCGAGGTACGCCAGCGTCCGGCTCATCCCGCCGGCGGTGTGGTGCTCGGTGAGCCGGCTGGTGCTGAACACGTACGGGAACACCTCGGCGTGCCGGTCCGGCGGGCTGGGGTTGGTCGGGTTCTCCGAGCGGGTGTAGACCTTGCGGGTCGGGTTGGCCTGCTGGCCGTACAGCGGGTTGCGCACCGGCGACTCGGCCGGCTCGTAGTGCGTCGGCATGGGGCCGTCGATCAGCCCGGACGGCGCGTACAGCCAGCCCTTGCCGTCGCCCTGCATGATGAACGCGTCGTCGCCCGCGATGGCCTCGACCCCGGCGGCGCCGGGCGGCGGGCGGTACGACGGCGGCTTGGTCTTCTCGAAGTCCGGCACGTCGTAGCCGGTCCACTCGCCGGCGGCCGGGTCCCACCAGACGTACTTCTTCCGTTCGCTCCACGGCCGGCCCTGCGGGTCGGCGCTGGCCCGGTTGTAGAGGATGCGCCGGTCGGCCGGCCACACCCAGCCCCACTCGCGGGCCACCCAGTCCTGCTCGTGGCCCGGCCGCCGGCGGGCCGCCTGGTTCACCCCGCCGGCGAAGACTCCGGTGTAGATCCAGCAGCCGCCGGCGGTGGAGCCGTCGTCCCGAAGCTCGGCGAAGCTGGCCAGCGGCCGGCCGGTCGCCACCTCGTACCCGTTGATCTCCCGCAGCACGGCCTCGGCGCTGGGCTCATCGTGCGCGCCGTGCACCGGGTAGTCCCAGGCGAGGTCCAGCAGGGGCCGGTCGCGCGGCGACGTGGAGCCGGCCAGCCTGGCCCGGACGAGCCGGCCGAGGTGGTAGAAGAACCACAGGTCGGAGCGGCAGTCGCCGGGCGGCTCGACGGCCTTCTCCCGCCACTGCAGCATCCGCTGGGTCTGGGTGAACGTGCCCTCCTTCTCCACGTGCGAGGCGGCCGGCAGCAGGAACACCTCGGTGCGGCACTCGGCCGGCACGATCTCGCCGGTGGCCACCTCCGGGCCGTCCAGCCAGAATCGGGCGCTTTCGATCTCGTAGAGGTCGCGGACGACCAGCCAGTCCAGGTTCGCCATGCCGAGGCGCTGCGCGCGGCCGTGCGCGGAGCCGACCGCCGGGTTCTGGCCGAGCAGGAAGTACCCCTTGATCTTTCCGTCGATCATGTTGAGGACCTGCTGGTACGTGCCGTGGTCGCCGGTCAGCCGGGGCAGGTACCCGTACGCGTAGTCGTTGTCGGCGGTCGCCGCGTCGCCCCAGTACGCCTTGAGCAGGCTGGTTCCGAAGGCGCCCGCGTTGGCCCAGAAGCCCTTCTGGTCGGGGTTGCGGATGCTGTCGATCCACTGCCGGAACGTCTCGTGCCGCTGGTGGTGCGGCATCGGCAGATAGCCGGGCAGCAGGTTGAACAGCGTCGGGATGTCCGTGGAGCCCTGGATGCTGGCGTGCCCCCGCAGTGCCATGACGCCGCCGCCGGGCCGGCCGATGTTGCCCAGCAGCAGCTGGATGATCGCGCCGGTGCGGATGTACTGAACGCCGACGCTGTGCTGGGTCCAGCCGACGGAGTAGGCCAGCGAGGTGGTCCGCTCCCGGCCCGAGTTGCGGACCCACGCGTCGCAGACCCGGGCGAACTGCTCCGGCGGCACCCCGCACACCCGCTCCACGAGGTCCGGGGTGTAGCGGGCGAAGTGCCGCTTGAGGATCTGGTAGACGCAGCGCGGGTGCCGCAGCGACTCGTCGCGCTGCACGTCGGCGGGCACGGGCGGGCCGTGCGACTCGTTCTGCAGCCCGGCGGCGGTCTCCCGCTGGGCGTGCGTGTCGTCGGCGTCGCCACCGGAGTCCCCCTGCCCCGCGTACTGCCAGCTCGTCGGGTCGTACGTGCGCGTCTGCGGGTCGTACCCGGAGAACAGCCCGTCCCCCTCCTCGGTGTCGGCGAAGTCCTCCCCCACGATCGACGCGGCGTTGGTGTACGCCAGCACGTACTCCCTGAAGTCGAGCCCGTTGGTCAGGATGTGGTTGACGATCCCGCCGAGGAACGCGATGTCCGACCCCGCCCGGATCGACACGAAGTCATCGGCCAGCGCGCTCGTCCGGGTGAACCGCGGGTCGATGTGGATGACCGTCGCGCCGCGCCGCTTCGCCTCCACCACCCACTGGAACCCGACCGGGTGCGCCTCGGCCATGTTGGAGCCCTGGATGATGATGCAGTCCGCGTTTGCCAGGTCCTGCTGGAACCCGGTGGCCCCGCCACGGCCGAAGCTGGTCCCCAGACCGGGAACCGTGGCGGAGTGTCAAATGCGCGCCTGGTTCTCGATCTGGATCGCGCCCAGCGCGGTGAACAACTTCTTGATCAGGTAGTTTTCCTCGTTGTCCAGCGTGGCGCCGCCCAGGCTCGCGATGCCCAGCGTGCGGCGCAGCGGCCGGCCGTGGGCGTCGGCGTCCTCCCAGGTCGCCGCGCGGGCCGCCAGCACCCGGTCGGCGATCATCTCCAGCGCCGTGTCCAGCGGGAGGTCCTCCCACCGCGTCCCGTACGGCCGCCGGTAGCGCACGGTGCGGACCCGGTCCGGCGAGGTCACCAGGCTCTTGCTGGCCGAGCCCTTGGGGCACAGCCGGCCGCGGGAGATGGGGCTGTCCGGGTCGCCCTCGATCTGGGTGACCGCGCCATCGGTGACGTAGACCCGCTGCCCGCACCCTACCGCGCAGTAGGGGCAGACGGACCGCGCCACCGAGTCGGCGGACTCCGTCCGGGCGGTGAGCGCCGCGCTGCGCGGGGACTGCGCCGCCGCCCCGCGCCCGAGCGGGTCCGTGCCCGTGAGCTGCCGGTACACCGGCCACCCCGAGATCCACGTCCGCACGCCCACCCCCACACCGTAACCCGGCCCCCACCCCCGCGCACCGCGAAGCCGCACCCGGCCGTCCCCCGCCGCCCACGCTGGCGCCGCTGGCGAGCCGACACCCCCGGCTCGGGCCGTGGGACGACCCGGGGATGGTGCCGGCGCGCGCCTATTGAGCTGAGAGCACAGACGACTCAT
>DASQDS010000134.1:0-4167 GCA_035634075.1 Pilimelia sp.
CACGGCTAGGTGCACCACATCGGCCGGCGCATGGCCGAGCTGGCCGAGTCCCTCTCCGGGGGGGACACCGGCGCGGTCGCCGAGTACGGGCTGGTGCAGGACCGGTGGACCGCGCTGGCCGGCTGGACCGCGGCCGCGCGCGTGGCCGAGGTCCGCCAGCGGCTCGACGTCGCCCACCTGCCCGCCGCCGCGCCGCTGGCCCAGGTCAGCGGCGGGGAACAGTCCCGCCTGATGCTGGCCCGGGTGCTGCTGTCCGGCCCGGACCTGCTGGTGCTCGACGAACCCACCAACCACCTCGACGCCGCGGGCATCGACTGGCTGGGCGGCTGGCTCGCGGACTTCTCCGGCGGCGTGCTGGTGGTCAGCCACGACCGGGCGTTCCTGGACCGGGCGGTCAACCGCATCGTGGAGCTGGACGGCATCTCGGCCGAGCCGATGCACTACACCGGCGGCTACACCGAGTACCGCGCCGAGAAGCTGCGCCGGTGGCAGCGGCTGCTGCTGGACTACGAGGCGCAGGAGAAGGACCGGCGGCGGTGGGCGGCGGACATCGCGCGCACCAAGGAGCAGGCCCGCGGCGTGGAGACCACGGTGCGGCGCGGGCTCGGGGCCGACAAACAGCGGCGGTACGCCAAGAAGGTCGCCGCCAAGGCCAAGGCGCGGGAGCGGCGGCTGCGCCGGCAGATGGACTCGGTGCGCTGGCTGACCGAGCCGCAGACCCGGCCACCGTTGACGCTCGCGTTCCCGCAGGACGACGCCGCCGGCGCGGTCCTGGGTGGCCACGGCATCACCGTCCAGCTGGGCGACCGCACCGTGCTCGACGACGTGGGGCTCGACGTGCGCGCGGGCGACCGGATCCTGGTGACCGGGCCGAACGGCGCGGGCAAGACCACGCTGCTGCGGGTGCTCGCCGGCCAGCTCCCGCCGGACGCCGGCCGGGTGACCGCGGCGGCCGAGGTGGCGCTGCTGCCGCAGACCCACGACGAGCTGCGTACGGCGGTGAGCGTCGTGGACTTCTTCCGCTCCCGGGTGCCGGTGTACCTCGACGAGGCCGAGGAGCTGCTGCGCGCCTACCAGTTCGGCCCGGACCAGTGGGACGTCCCGCTGCGCACGCTGTCGGCGGGCGAGCTGCGCCGGCTGCTGCTCGCCGTCCTGGTCAACTCGCCGGCCCGGGTGCTGCTCCTCGACGAGCCGACCAACTACCTGGACTTCGACGCGCTGGACGTGGTCGAAGAGGCGCTGCGGGCGTTCCGCGGCACGCTGCTGACCGTGACGCACGACGCCTGGTTCGCGGCCGCGGTGGGGCACACCCGGCGGTGGGTGGTGGGCGACGGCCGGCTGGTCGAGGAGGCGGCGGCGTGACACGCGGCCGGCACCCGGGTCACCCCGGGCGCCGGCCGCCGACTACCGTCGCGGTGTCACGCATCCCGGCGGCGCAGTGCCCACGCCGCCGCGAGCAGGGTGCCGGCGGCGTACGCGCTGAACACGGCGAAGCCGGTCCACGGCGCGAGCTGGCCGTCGGCCGGCGTCGTCTGCACGATCGCCATGCCGGCGCTGTCCGGCAGGTAGGGCAGGACGGCGGCCCGCAGGCCCGCCGGCAGGAGCAAGGCCGCGACCGGCAGCAGGATCAGCACGCCGAACAGCGCCGCCAGCGCCCCGGCGGTGCTGCGCAGCAGCCAACCGAGCCCCGAGCCGAGCAGCGCGACCACCGTCAGATACAGCGCCCCGCCGACGACCGCCCGCAGGACGCCCGGCTCCCCGAGCGAGATGTCGATACCAGCGGTGGCCAGCACCGCCCGGACGGCGACGAACGCGCCGACGGTCGACGCCACCGTGACCGGGAACACCACGCCGGCGACGGCCAGCGCCTTGGCGACCAGCACCGTGCCGCGCCGGGGCACCGCGGCGAGGGTCGAGGCGATCGTGCCGGTCCGGTATTCCGCTGTTACCGCGAGCACCCCCAGCGCCGCGATGACGTACCCGGCGAGGCTGAGCCCGGCCAGGGAGCCGCCAGTGGGGTCGGGGCCCTCCGGCGCGCCGGCCTGGACCGTCGCGCCGACCGCCGCGAACACGGCGAGCCCGGCGATGGCCAGCACGGTGGTCAGCAGCGCGTAGGTGGTGGAGCGGACGCTGCGCAGCTTGATGAGCTCGGCGAGCAGCACCCGCCGGACGGTCACCGCGGGCACGGAGCCAGGGTCGCCCCGCCCCGCGGCGTCGTGCCGGCGTGCGGTCGCGGTCGCGGTGTCGGTGTCGGTGGTCGGTCGGTTCGTGATGGTGGTCATGCGGCGGCCCTCCGGGGCATCGTGGCGTCGGTGGTGGCGGCCTGGTATTCGACGTCGTGGCGGGTCAGCGCCAGGTACGCGTCCTCCAGGGACGGGTGGATGGGCGTCAACTCGGCGATCAGGACCCGCTCGGCGAGCGCGACCCCGGCGATCTGCTCGGCGGTGCGGCCGGTCACGGACAGCGCCGCCCGGTCGCCGGCGCCCGTCACGCCCGGGCCGGCGAGCAGCCGGCGCAGGCGGTCCGGCTCCGGCGTGCGCACGCGGACGGCAGCGGACGCCGCGGTCAGCTCCGCGGTGGCGACGTCCGCGACAAGGCGGCCCCGCCCGACCACGACGAGGTGGTCGGCGGTCAGGGCCATCTCGCTCATCAGGTGCGAGGAGACGAAGACGGTCCGGCCCTGCGCCGCGAGCGAGCGCAGCATGCCGCGGATCCACCGGATCCCGTCCGGGTCCAGGCCGTTGACCGGTTCGTCGAGCAGCACCACCGCGGGGTCGCCGAGCAGCGCGGCGGCGATCCCGAGGCGCTGCCCCATGCCCAGTGAGAACCCGCGGGTGCGCTTGCGGGCCACGGATGTCAGCCCGACCATGTCGATCACCTCGTCGACCCGCCGCCGGCCGATCCCGGTGGTGGCGGCCAGCTGCCGCAGATGGGCGTACGGGGTGCGGCCGGGGTGGATGGCCTTCGCGTCCAGCAGCGCGCCGACCTCCCGCAGGGGCGCCCGGTGCGCGGCGTACGGGCGGCCGTTGACGCGGACCTGGCCGCCGGTCGGCCGGTCCAGCCCGAGCACCATCCGCATGGTGGTGGACTTGCCGGCGCCGTTCGGGCCGAGGAAGCCGGTCACCACGCCGGGCCGGACGGTGACGGTGAGGTGGTCGACGGCGGTCTTGGTGCCGTACCTCTTGGTGAGGTCGCTGATCTCGATCATTGCAGTGTCCCTTCGAATCGGTCGGGTCAGGCGTACGCGGGGGCGGGCAGCAGCGCGGGGGCGGAGCCCTCGGTGAGGGAGCGGCCGCGCCAGCGGCGGTAGGCGGCGACGAGCAGGGTCAGGACGATGACGGCGGGGACGTACTGCCAGCCGCCGGGGAGCGCGGCGAGCTTGCCGGCGCCGTTGAAGGACGCGTGCAGCAGGCCGATCGCCAGCACGCTGCCGGCGGTGTCGACCAGCACGGTGCCGAGCAGGTAGCGGAAGAACGGGGCGACCAGGGCGATCAGCGCCCAGTCCAGGGCAGCCTGGCCCCAGGTGGTGCCGTGCCAGCCGTGCTGTTCGAAGGCCAGCGGCAGGTGCATGACCACGAACGGCACCGCGGTGAGCAGTGACCCGGTCCACAGCCCGTGCCGCGCCATCAGCCGGGCCTGCAGGAAGCCGCCCCAGGCCGTCTCCTCCCACACGTTGCCGAGCAGCAGGCCGAAGATCAGGGTCTGGAAGAGGTACGGCGCCAGCAGGCTCGCCCAGCCGTCCGGCGGCGTGTGCAGGGTGCCGGTCGCCGCGCCGACGAGCAGTGCCAGCGCCGGCATGGCCGTGATCAGGACGACGAACCGGCCGAGGCCGATCCGCCACCGCAGCGCACCGGCGTAAAGCCGGCGCACACCGGGGCGGCCGTCGGTCCACGCGGTGATCAGCGTGGCCGCGCCGAGCAGGAAGGCGAGCTCGAGCAGCAGCGCCGGCATGAGTTCCCAGCCGTTGGCCAGCGAGACGATCTGGACGGGCCAGGTCAGGCCGATCGTCGCGGCGACGAACACGCCGAGCGGGTGGCGGCGGGCGAGGCCGCGGATGGACGCGGGTTCTGTCGAGGTGTTCATGGTTCCTTCTCCTCCGTCGGGCGGCCCGTTGATGGGCCGTTGTCGATGCCTAACGGTGGCCCTCGGCGGCCCCCCGCGTCGTCG
>DASQDS010000135.1:0-2653 GCA_035634075.1 Pilimelia sp.
GTCGCGCCGCCGGCCCAGCGCGGCGCGCCGGGGTGGCTGGAGGCCCGGATCGGCGGCCAGGGCCAGCACGGCGGCCGCGGACGTGCTGCCGTCCGACTCGTCGCGGGCGAGGCGCGCGCCGTCCAGCACGCGGAGCGTGAACTCGTCCAGCCCGTCCAGGGCGCGGGCCACCGACGCGCGGGCCTGGGCGCGCGCGGCGAGCGCGGAGACGTCGGCCGGCACCGGGACGACCAGGTCCGGCCGGCGGCGCAGGAGCGCCCCCAGCGCGTCGTCGGGTAACGCCCGCAGGTGGTCGGCGAGGGTGGTGGTCATCGCCTTTCCACGCTAGCCGACCGGGCGCGCGGGGCGGGGGTGACAGCGTCGTCGGTCACTAGGCTGGGCGGGTGACGACGGCGGCACCTGACGGCTTGGTGGTCGGCTTCGACCTGGACATGACTCTGGTGGATTCCCGGCCCGGGATCGCGGCGGCGTACCGGGAGCTGACCCGGCGGACGGGCGTCCCGGTGGACGCCGACCTGGCGGTCTCCCGGCTGGGCCCGCCGCTGCGGCACGAGCTGCGGCACTGGTTCCCGCCGGAGCAGGTGGAGGACGCCGTGGCGGCGTACCGGGAGCTGTACCCGGCGTACGCGTTGGACCCGACCACCGCGCTGCCGGGCGCCGTGACGGCGCTCGCCGCCGTCCGGGCGCGCGGCGGGCGCGTGGTGGTCATCACGTCGAAGGTGACCGAGCTCGCCCGCCTGCACCTGGACCACCTCGGGCTGGCGGTGGACGGGCTCGCCGGCGACAGGTTCGCCGACGGCAAGGCCGGCGCCATCGCCGAGTTCGGCGTCACGGTGTACGTCGGTGACCACGTGGCGGACATGGCGGCGGCGACCGCGGCGGGCGTCCCGGGCGTCGGGGTGCCGACCGGGCCGTGCACGGCGGCGGAGCTGCGGGCGGCGGGCGCGACGGCGGTGCTGCCGGCGTTGACCGAGCTGCCCGGCTGGCTCGCCGCGGCCTTCCCGCGCGCCGGGGGATAGACGTCGGGACGTATCGGCCGGGTGGTTAGCCTTGTCTACGGGCAGCCGAGCGTGCTGTCCGCGGGGTCTAGCGAAGCAGAGGTCAGCGGTGCCGACGGGTCGAGTCAAGTGGTACGACGCGGACAAGGGTTACGGGTTCGTCACCAGTGACGAGGGAGGAGACGTCTTCCTGCCCAAGGCCGCCCTGCCGGCCGGCGCCGGCGAGATCAAGAGTGGTCAGCGGGTGGAGTTCGGGGTCGTCGAGAGCCGCCGGGGCAACCAGGCACTGGGCGTCAAGCTGCTGGACGCCCCGCCGTCGGTGGCCGAGCTGCGCCGCCGGCCGGCCGAGGAGCTGCACGGCCTCGTCGAAGACATGATCAAGGTGCTGGAGGCGAAGGTCCAGCCGGACCTGCGCCGCGGCCGCTTCCCCGACAAGAAGACCGCGCAGAAGGTGGCCCAGCTGGTGCACGCGGTGGCCCGCGAGCTGGAGGTCTAGCGTCTACCCGTGGGCAGCGTGGGGGTGAGGCCGGCGGCGGCCGCCCGCCCGAGCAGGGCGTCGATCGCCGCGTGCCCCGCCTCCCCGAGGTCGGCGGTGAACTCGTTGACGTAGAGCCCGATGTGGCGGTCCACCACGTCGGGCTCCATCTCCTGCGCGTGCCGCAGCACGTAGCCGCGGCTGGCCGCCGGGTCGGCCCACGCCTGCCGCACCGACTCGCGGATCCAGCCGGCCGCCGCCCGGGGATCCACCACCCCGCGGCGGGCGAGGATCGCGCCGAGCGGGATGGGTAGGCCGGTGTCGGCCTCCCACCACTGCCCCAGGTCCACGAGCGCCGTGAGCCCGTGCCGTGGGTAGGTGAACCTGGCCTCGTGGATGACCAGGCCAGCGTCGTACTCACCCCGCGCCACGCCCGGCATGATCTCGTGGAAGGGCACGACCTCGACGCGGGCCGGCGGCTCCCCGGCGCTCCACAGTCGGAAGAGCAGGTACGCGGTCGTGCGGTCGCCGGGCACGGCCACGGTCGCGCCGGCGAGCGACGTGCCGCCGCCCGGGGCGGCCGCGCCGCGGACCAGTACCAGTGGCCCGCAGCCGCGGCCGAGCGCGCCGCCGCAGGGCACCAGGTCGTACCCCCCGAGCAGCCACGGCAGGGCGGCAACGCTCACCTTGACCAGGTCGTAGGCCCCGCGTTCCGCCGCGGTGTTGGTGACGTCCACGTCGGCGTAGGTCACGTCCACCGCGGGCGCGCCGGGCACCAGCCCATGCACGAGGGCATGGAAAACGAACGTGTCGTTGGGGCACGGCGAAATGGCGAGTGACAGGGGCACGCCTCCACCGTATCGGCGGCACGCATATTACTAGAAGTCGCGGTGCGATTACGGAACGGCTCGTACGCTTGTCTGCGTGATCCGGACCGACGCCCCCCACCGCCCGTCCCGCGCTGTCGTCCGCCGGGAGCTACGCGCCGTCGCCGCGGCTCTGGTCACCGCCCTCCTGGTGGCCGGCGCCGCCGGCGCCGGTGCGCGCGCGGCGGCCGCGGCGGAGCCGGTCCTCGACCCGGCCTACGGGGTCAACGGCCGGGCGGCCGCCGGATTCACCGACGTGCTGGGCGTCGACGCGGCCACCGACGGCGCCGGCCGCCGGGTGGTCCTCGGGCAGC
>DASQDS010000136.1:0-5100 GCA_035634075.1 Pilimelia sp.
GCGGTGGCGGGCGCTGCGGTGGCGGGCGCTGCGGTGGCGGGCGCTGCGGTGGCGGGCGCCGTGCTCCCGGCGGGCGTGCCGGTGATCGTGGGCGGTCGGTCGAGCGGCGCGCGGGTGGCCTGCCGGACGGCCGCCGACACGGGCGCCACCGGCGTGCTCGCGCTGGCCTTTCCCACGCACCCGCCCGGCCGGCCGGAGCGCTCGCGCGTGCCCGAGCTGAGCACCGGTGTGCCCACACTGGTGATCAATGGCGACCGGGACCCGTTCGGGCTGCCGCCCCCGGTCCCGGGCGTGGAACTCGTGGTCCGGCCGGGTGACCGGCACGACCTGCGGGTGGACCCGAAAGGCGTCGCCGACACCGTGGTGACCTGGCTGCGCGGGCGCGGTTGGTTACCCTCAGTAGTGACAACGTTGCCGCCCGTGTCGTCGGCGCCGCCCCGTCGTTGAAGCCTGCAGAACGAAACGGCGAATAGCAGCGGACGCGGGCCGGGGCGCTCGCGTTGACCCTCCCAGGTCCTTCCTGGTCCCGGCGGCCATGCGCGCCGCCGGGACCAGCAAAGCCGCCCGCCGCCCCCCGCCGATTGCCTCCGCCGCCCCCGGAATGCCGTGCACCTCGGGTGTTGTTGCACCCGCCGGAGGCCGGCTCCAGCCGGCGTGGCGGGAGGGGTGCGGTGGTACGCAGCGGGACACGACCGGCGGCACGGGACGGAGACGACCTCCGCGTCCGCCGGCTCCTCGATGCGCCGGACTGGCCGGCCGCGCCGGTGCGGAGCGGGACACCGGTGCCACCCGTGCCCGCCGACGATTCGATCGGCGTATCCTCGGCGGGACAGTCGAGGGGGGACGTACGGTTGACCCGACCCGAGCGGCCGGAGCAGCGCCGCGCGCGCTTCGAGCGTGACGCGCTGCCATTCGTCGATCAGTTGTACGCCGCCGCGCTGCGGATGACCCGCAACCCGGCCGACGCCGAGGACCTGGTGCAGGAGACGTTCCTGAAGGCGTTCGCCGCCTTCCACCAGTTCCAGGAGGGCACCAACCTCAAGGCCTGGCTGTACCGGATCCTCACCAACACGTACATCAACTCGTACCGCCGCCGGCAGCGGCAGCCGGTGCAGGCGCCGACCGAGGAGATCAGCGACTGGCAGCTCGCCGAGGCGGAGTCGCACACCTCCAGCGGGCTGAAGTCGGCCGAGACCGAGGCGCTGGAGCGGCTGCCCGACAGCGACGTCAAGGACGCGCTCCAGCAGCTCCCGGAGGAGTTCCGCCTGGCGGTCTACCTGGCGGACGTCGAGGGCTTCTCCTACAAGGAGATCGCGGACATCATGGGCACCCCGATCGGCACCGTGATGTCCCGGCTGCACCGGGGCCGCCGCAACCTGCGCCAACTTCTCGAACGCTACGCCTCTGACCGAGGCTTCAGCCGCGCCCCTTCGGCCGACCCGGCTGCCGCCGGGCAGGAGGTGTGATCGCCGTGAGCTGCGGGGACCCGCACGAGACGGATTGTCGCGAGGTACTGGCCGAGGTGTATCTCTACCTCGACCTGGAATGTGCGACCGAACGCCGGTCGATCATCCGGGACCACCTCGACGAGTGCTCGCCGTGCCTGCGCGAGTACGGCATCGAGCAGGAGGTGAAGGCGCTCGTCGCCCGCTGCTGCGGCGACGAGACCGCGCCCGCCGACCTGCGCGAGCGGCTGCGGGTCAAGCTGAGCCAGCTCGGCATCGACGCCGACTCCCGCGAGCTCCTCGCCGAGTAGCGGCACGGCGGTCTCCCCGCCGATCAACGGCGCTGATCGACGGGGAAAGCCGTGGTCAGGAGTTGGGCCGCTTGCCGTGGTTGGCCGCGCTCTTCTTCCGGGCCTTCTTCTTGCGTGACTTCTTTGCCATCGCTGCTCCGTTCCGGGCGGGTGCGCTACGAGTCGTGACAGAACATGCTAGTCAACGGCGGTGGCGGTCCTCGCGGCGCCGGTCATGATTGGATACCGACGCGGGCCGTGCGCTGTGACCACGGCCGCATCGTAGGCACGATGGAGGGGGCGGCGATGGCCGACGAAATTCGCGCGGAGATGGTGGCCAACGTGTGGAAGGTCGTGGCCGCGGCCGGTGATTCTGTCGAGGAGGGCGACACCCTTGTCATCCTGGAATCGATGAAGATGGAGATCCCGGTCCTGGCGGAGTCCGACGGCACCGTGGTCGAGCTGGCCGTCAACGAGGGCGACGTCGTCCAAGAGGGCGACCTGATCGCCACCATCGAGTGATCTCCGACGCCCGGGCGACCGGGTGCGCGGTCCGGCCCGCCCGGCCCGCGGATTATCCGGCGATCGCCCGGCTCACCGTCGCCGCGTACGCCGCCGACGGGCAGCTCGGCGGCGAGCACGGGTACGAGCGGGTCCTCGCCGACGTGGCCGGCCGGGCGGCGCACGGCGAGGTGTTGGCCGCCGTCGACGGCGCGAGCGGGGCGATCCTCGGCAGCGTGACGTACGTGCGGCCCGGCGGGCCCTACGCGGAGGTGTCGCGGCCCGGCGAGGGCGAGTTCCGGATGCTCGCGGTGGACCCGGCGGCCCAGGGGCGGGGCGTCGGCGAGGCGCTCGTCCAGGCCTGCCTCGCCCGAGCGGCTGCCGGCGGCTGCACCGCCGTGGTGATCTGCGCCCGGAGTTTTTCCGCCCCGGCGCACCGGCTCTACGCCCGGCTCGGCTTCGTCCGCGCACCGGAACTGGACTGGTCGCCGGCCCCCGGCGTCGAGCTGGTCGGGCTGCGGCTGGCCCTGCCCGCGGCGCCGTAGCCGCCGGCCGGTACAGCGCCCGGCCCGCCCGCCGGCACACCGCCGTCGACCGGCGGTAGCAGCAGCTCGTCCGCCGAGGTGTCGGCGAGGAGGGCGATCAGCGGGTCGTCGGCCGGCGCCGGGCCGCGAGGGTCGATGAGCTCGTACGCCACCTCCAGCGCGACGGCTCGCCGCTCCTCGTCCGTCAGCTCCGGCCGGATCAGGGCGATCCAGGCCGTCTGCATCGCGAAGAGCGCGAGCGCCGTGCGGAGCTCGTCGGCGGGCGTGGAGTGCTCGTCCCGCAGCACCGCCAGCAGGTCCATCATCCGTTGGCGGATCTGCTGCCCGGCCGCCATCCCGTTCAGCGCCGGCTGGTTGCGCTCGAAGAAGCGCATGAGCCGCCGGTGCGGGGTGTGGAAGAGGTCGTCGGCGTAGCGGCGGAGCACGGCGCGGCGGGTGTCCCGCCCGGGAGGCAGCGCCCGAGCCCACGCGATGATCTCGTCAAGGTTCGCCACGCGGTCGGCGACGATGCTCTGGACGATCTCTTCCTTGCTCCTGAAGTGGTAGTAGACCGCCGCCTTCGTCACGCCGAGCTGGTGGGCGATCTCCCGCAACGACGTGGCCTCGTACCCCTGCTCGGCGAACATCTCGAGCGCGACGTCTTGGATCCGCGCCCGTGTGTCGCCGGTGCGGTCAGTCACCGTGCCACCGTCAGCCACCGTGCCACCCCCAGTCACTGTGCCACCCGCGTCCGCCGGACGCCCTTGACCGGTCGGTCTTCGCCAGCTTACCGTCCGGCTAGTAAGCAACTAGCCGGCCGGCAAGTAAGCGATGCGGGCCTTGTCGGGGGAGCGTACCCGTGAGCCAAGAGCAACGATCCGTTACGACGTCGAACGTCCGCGTGGTCTTGCCGGGCCTCCTGCTGGCGATGCTGCTCGCCATGCTGGACCATATGATCATTAGTCCGGCGCTGCCGCGGATCCTCGGCGAGCTCGGCGGCGTCTCCCGCCTCTCGTGGGTCGTCACGGCCTACGTGCTGGGCACCACCGTGTCGACCCCGATCTGGGGCAAGCTGGGCGACCTGTACGGCCGCAAGACCGTATTTCTGACCTCCGTCGTGGTGTTCCTGGTGGGCTCCGCGCTGGCCGGCCTGGCCGGCTCCGAGGCGCTGGGCGGCCCGGCCGACGGCATGGCTCAGCTGATCGCCTTCCGGGCGGTGCAGGGGCTCGGGGCCGGTGGCCTGATGGTCGGCGTCGTGGCGATCATCGGTGACCTCGTGCCGCCGCGTGAGCGCGGCAGGTACCAGGGCCAGCTGGCGGGCGTCATGGCGCTGGCCGTTGTGGCCGGCCCGCTGGCCGGCGGCCTCATCACCGACCACCTGTCCTGGCGGTGGGCCTTCTACGTCAACCTGCCGCTCGGCGGCGCCGCGCTCCTGCTGCTGGCGGTCACCCTGCGGCTGCCCCGGTACCGCACCGAGCACCGCGTCGACTGGGTCGGTGCCGGTCTGCTGTCGATCGGCGTCACCGCGCTGGTGCTGATCACCACGTGGGGCGGGCACGAGTACGCCTGGGCGTCACCGCAGGTGGTCGGTCTGGCCGCGCTCGCCGCGGCGGCGCTCGCGGCCTTCGGGTGGGTGGAGCGCCGGGTGCGGGAGCCGATCCTGCCGCTGACGATCCTGGCGAACCGCAACTTCGCGCTCATGTCGGCAGTGGGCTTCCTGATCGGCTTCGCCATGTTCGGCTCCTTGAGCTTCCTGCCGCTCTACCAGCAGACGGTCCAGGGCGCCTCCGCCACGAACAGCGGCCTGCTGCTGCTGCCGATCATGGGTACGGCGCTGGTGGTCTCCGTCGTGGTGGGCCGGCTGATCACCAGGACGGGCCGCTACCGGGTCTTCCCGATCGTCGGCGGCGGGCTGCTCACCGTGGCGATGGTCTTGCTGGCCCAGCTCGGCCCCAGCACGGGCAAGGCGACGGCGTCGGTCTACCTGGCGGTGCTCGGGTTCGGGCTGGGCTGCCTCATGCAGATGCCGATGCTCGTCGCGCAGAACAGCGTCGACCAGCGCGATCTCGGCGTGGCGAGCAGCACGGCGACGTTCTTCCGGTCGATCGGCGGTTCGTTCGGCGTGGCCCTGTTCGGGGCGGCCTTCGCCAGCCGGCTCCGCGATGGCGTGGCCGACCGGTTCGGTGACCGGGCGGCCGCCGGCATCGACGCGGCCGGCGGCGCCCTCGACCCGTCGATGCTGGGCGCCCTGCCGGCGGCGGCCCGCGACGGGTTCGTCCAGGCCATCGCGGACGCCACCGCGGGCATCTTCTGGTGGTCGGTGCCCTTCGCGGCCGCCGT
>DASQDS010000137.1:0-12180 GCA_035634075.1 Pilimelia sp.
CGGGCTTTGACTCATCCTGGCGTCTACCGGCCGTGTTCACCACGCCCGGGACGTCGTCGTTCACCGAGTTCCTGAGCCTGGCGGCGCCGGAGCTGCTGCCGGGCCGGCGGCCACTGCCGCCGGGCGCGGCGGCCGAGCTGGCCCCGCACGGGACGACGATCGTCGCGCTGGCGTACGCCGACGGCGTCCTGCTCGCGGGCGACCGGCGCGCCACCCTGGGCAACCTCATCGCGAACCGGGACATCGAGAAGGTGCACCCCGCGGACGCGTACTCGCTGGTGGGCATCGCCGGCACGGCAGGCGTCGGCCTGGAGTTGATCCGGCTGTTCCAGGTGGAGCTGGAGCACTACGAGAAGATCGAGGGGGCCATGCTGTCGCTGGACGGCAAGGCCAACCGGTTGGCGACCATGGTCCGCAACAACCTGGGCGCGGCCATGCAGGGCCTCGTCGTGGTGCCGCTGTTCGCCGGGTACGACCTGGACGCGCCCGACGCGGCCACCGCCGGCCGCATCTTCAGCTTCGACGTCGCCGGCGGGTTGTACGAGGAACGCGGTTACGACGCGATCGGGTCGGGCTCGCTGTTCGCCAAGTCGGCGCTGAAGAAGCGGTACCGCCCCGCCCTGCCGCACGACGAGGCGGTGCGGTTCGTGGTCGAGGCGCTCTACGACGCCGCCGACGACGACACCGCCACCGGCGGCCCGGATCTGATCCGCGGCATCTACCCGATCGTCATGTCCGCCACCGCCGAGGGCACGCAGCGGCTCACCGACGACGAGACGCAGGCCGTCGCGCAGTCGATCGTCGCCGCCCGCCGGGAGAACCCGGGCGGCTGACCCGCCCTCCACAGTGCCCGCTCCAGCCCCGCCGTGGATCGTCAGTGAAGGAGAACGCGCCCCGTGGCCATGCAGTTCTACGCCCCGCCCGAGCAGATCATGCGCGACCGGTCGGAGTACGCCCGCAAGGGCATCTCCCGCGGCCGCAGCGCTGTCGTGCTGAGCTGCGAGCCCGGCGTGCTCTTCGTCGCGGAGAACCTGTCGACCGCGCTGCACAAGGTCAGCGAGATCTACGACCGGATCGGCTTCGCCGCCGTCGGCCGGTACAACGAGTTCGAGAACCTGCGCAACTTCGGCGTGCGCTCGGCGGACCTGCGCGGCTACTCCTACGACCGGCGGGACGTCACGGGCCGCGCGCTGGCCAACGCGTACGCCCAGATCCTCGGCGCCCTCTTCACCGAGCAGCCCAAGCCGTTCGAGGTGGAGATCTGCATCGCCGAGGTGGGCCTGTCGGCGGAGCTGGACGAGCTGTACCGGCTGACGTACGACGGGTCCGTGCAGGACGAGCCGGGCTTCCTCGCGATGGGCGGCCAGGCCGAGGCGGTCGCCGGCGTGCTGCGGTCCCGGCACGACCGGGCCGCCAGCCTCGCCGACGGGCTGCACCTGGCCGTGGAGGCGCTGGCCAGCATCGGCGGCGAGGGCGGGTCACCGCGTTCGCTGTCGGCGAGCCAGCTGGAGGTCGCGGTCCTGGACCGCCGGCGTAAGGGCCGCACCTTCCGCCGGATCGTCGGCAACGCCCTCACCGCGCTGCTCGCGCCGGCCACGCCCGACGGCGACGCGGCTGCCACGCCGGACGCCGCGACGGACGCGGCCGGTACGCCCTCCGGCGGTGCCACCGACCCCGGTGGGCCGCCGGAGACCGGCAAGGGCGGCCCGACCACCAATCCGGGGGAGCAGTCCGGCTAAGCCCCGTCGACGGCGGACGCGCGGCCGGCCCGGCGCCACTGCAGCGGCGCCAAGGCGTGGTCGGCGCGGAACCGCTTGACGAAGTAGCTCACGTCGCCGTAGCCGACCCGGCGGCCCACCGCGGCGACGGTCAGGTCGGTGTCCGCGAGGAGCCGGCGGGCCTCCCGCATGCGTCGCTCGGTGATCCACTGCTGGACGGTCCGGCCGGTCTTGCGCCGCACCAGCGTCGTCAGGTGCCCCGCCGACAGGCCCACCTCCGTCGCCACGTCGGCCAGTGAGATGGGCTCGTGGAAGCGGGCCTCGATGGCGTCGAACGCGGCGGCCAGCACGGGCTCGTCGACGGAGCGCAGCTCGCCGGACACATCCGCCGACAGCCGTGACGCGGCGACGAGCAGCAGGGTGAGGTGGGCGAGGACGGCCTCGTGGTAGCCGTCCCGCCGGCCCTGCAGCTCCGCGTCGAGGGCGGTCAGCCGGTCCAGCCAGCTCGCGCGTTGCGCGGGTGGCACCGGCAGCCGCTGGGCGCGTTCTGCGACGCCCCGCGCGAACGGGAACAGCAGCGGGTGCGCCCGCCACGAGGCGAACGCGCCGGACGTGCCCTGCCGGAGGATTTCCGCCGGGAAGTAGACCAGCCAGGCGTCGAGGTCGAGGCGGCGGTCGGGGTCGGGGCTGTCGACCACCTGGCCCGGCGCGATGACGATGACGTCGCCGGCGGTCACCGCCCACTCCCGGCCGTCGATGAGCATCGCCGCCGTGCCGCGGTGGACATAGAGCAGCACGAGGAAGTCGTGCGCGTGGGCGTGCAGCACCGTTCCGCCGTGGGTGCGCGGCACCGATCCGTCGTCGGCGAGCGGCACCGTTCCGCCGTCGGCGAGCGGCGGCCGGGCGAGGCGTAGCCGGGTTAGGCGCACCGGCGGGATGCCCGGCGCCCGATCATAGGCGTAGACCGGCACGCCCGCGGCCGTCCGCCGCACTTCCCGGGTGGCCGCGGGATCCTCGAGGCCGACCGAAGATAGTCCTACGAGTGCCATGGATCCGCCCTTGTCGCCTACTCCCAAAGGCACGACGCTAGCAGGGGAACCAAAGATTGTCGGATGCCCGGCCCTGCCGCCCTCTTCGGCGGTCCGGGCCGGCGCGAAGGAGGACGCCATGGCCGACCGCACATCGCCCGCGTACGGCGCCGAACCGCACTACCTGCCGGCGATGGGCCGCCGCTGGCTGCTGCCGCTGTACGACCCGTTCACCCGCCTCGCGGGCATCTCGCGCGTGCACGGGGAGTTGCTCGACAGGGCGGACGTCCGGCCGGGCCAGCGCGTCGTGGAGATTGGTTCGGGGACGGGCAACCTGCTGCTGCTCGCCGCCCGCCGGCACCCGGAGGCCGAGCTGATCGGGCTGGACCCGGACCCGGCCGGGCTGGCCCGGACGGCTCGCAAGGCGGCCCGGGCGCGGTTGACCGTGCGCCTGGAGCGGGGCTTCGCCGGCGCGCTGCCGTTCCCGGACGCGAGCGTCGACCGGGTGCTGTCGGCGTTCATGCTGCACCACCTGGCACCGGCGGAGAAGGAGCGCGCGCTGGCCGAGGTCCGGCGGGTGCTGCGGCCGGGCGGGCAGTTCCACGCGGTCGACATGGACGGACACGGGAGCCACCACGGGCCGGCCGGCTGGTTCGCCCGCCGCAGCCACCGGCTCGCCGACAACGGCCCGGACCGGCTGCTGGAAGCCCTGCACCGAGCCGGTCTGGCGAACGCCGCCCACACGGGCACGGCCAAGACCCCCTTGACCCACCCCGCCTTCTACACGGCGACGGCCCCCACCCAACCCCCAGGCACGCCCGCGTGATCAAGGGATTGGTGCCTCGACACGCCGGTCGCCGTGGCACCAATCCCTTGATCACGCGGGGGCGGCGGGAGGGGGACTCAGGGGGTGCCACCAGGTGGGGTTGTCGCGGTACCAGGAGACCGTGGTTGCCAGGCCCTCGTCGAAGTCGATCCGGGGGGCGTAGCCCAGCTCCTTTTGGATCTTGCTGGTGTCCACCGAGTAGCGGCGGTCGTGGCCGCGTCGGTCGGCCACGTGCTCGACCCGGTCCCAGCCGGCGCCGCACGCGTCCAGGAGGCGGGCGGTGAGCTCCTTGTTCGTCAGTTCGGTGCCGCCGCCGATGTTGTAGACGTGTCCGGCGCGACCGCCGCCGAGCGCGAGTGCGATGCCGCGGCAGTGGTCGTCCACGTGCAGCCAGTCGCGCACGTTGCCGCCGTCGCCGTAGAGCGGCACCGGCCGGCCGCGCAGGAGGTTCGTCACGAAGAGCGGGATGACCTTCTCGGGGAACTGGTACGGGCCGTAGTTGTTGGAACAGCGGGTCACGACGACCGGCAGCTCGTGGGTGCGGTGGTAGGCGAGCGCGAGCAGGTCCGAGCCGGCCTTGGCCGCCGAGTACGGCGAGTTGGGCAGCAGCGGTTCCGTCTCGGTCCACGAGCCGAAGTCGATGGAGCCGTAGACCTCGTCGGTGGAGACGTGCAGGAAGCGCGGGATGCCGTGGCGCAACGCGGCGTCGAGCAGCACCTGCGTGCCCAGCACGTTGGTGGTCACGAAGGCGGCGCCGGCGGTGATCGACCGGTCGACGTGGGTCTCCGCCGCGAAGTGCACGACCGCGTCGTGCCCGGGTACCAGCTCGTTGACCAGCCGGGCGTCGCAGATGTCGCCGACGACCATGCGCAGCCCGCGGTGCCCGGCGACCGGGTCGAGGTTGCGCGGGTTGCCGGAGTAGGTGAGCTTGTCCAGCACCGTCACCGTGGGGTCGCCGGCCAGCTCCGGGTAGCCGCCGGAGAGCAGCGTCCGGACGAAGTGCGAGCCGATGAAGCCGGCGCCGCCGGTGACCAGGAGCCTTCTCATAGTCAGCGGAGTCTAGGGCGATTGGTCCGGTAATGCCCTTAATAGGGCTATACACACTCGGACGTGTCGGCTACTGTCTGCCGGTGCGCGGAATCCTGCTCGCCGGCGGCACCGGCTCCCGCCTCTGGCCGATCACCCGGGCGGTCTCCAAGCAGCTGATGCCGGTCTTCGACAAGCCGATGGTCTACTATCCGCTGTCCACATTGATCATGGCCGGCATCCGGGACATCCTCGTGGTGACCACCCCGGAGGACCAGACCCAGTTCCGTCGCCTGCTCGGCGACGGCAGCCAGCTCGGCCTGCGCCTGCGGTACGCGGCGCAGCCCCGGCCGGAGGGCATCGCGCAGGCGTTCCTGCTGGGCGCGGAGTTCCTCGCCGGCGGGCCGGCCGCCCTGATCCTGGGCGACAACATCTTCCACGGCTCCGGCCTGGGGCGCGAGCTGCGGGCCAACGCCGGCATCGCCGGCGGCCGGATTTTCGCCTACCCGGTCGCCAACCCGCAGGAGTACGGGGTGGTGGAGTTCGACGCCGACGGCCGGGTGCTGTCGATCGAGGAGAAGCCCGCCCGCCCCCGCTCCCGGCACGCCGTGCCGGGGCTGTACTTCTACGACGCCGACGTCGTGTCCATCGCCCGCGGGCTGCGGCCCAGCGCCCGCGGGGAGCTGGAGATCAGCGCGGTGAACGAGGAGTACCTGCGCCGGGGCCAGCTGAGCGTCACGGTGCTCGACCGCGGCACCGCCTGGCTGGACACCGGCACGTTCACCTCGCTGGTGCAGGCCGCGGAGTACGTGCGGGTCATCGAGGAGCGCCAGGGCTTCAAGATCGGTTGCGTGGAGGAGGCGGCCTGGCGGGCCGGTTACCTCGACGACGCCCAGCTCCGCGCGCTCGCCGAGCCGCTGACCCGCAGCGGGTACGGCGACTACCTGTTGGGCCTGCTGGAGGACGAGCAGGCCCGGACGGCGGCCGCCGCCGGCGGCTGGGGCCGGCCCACCTGAGGCAGGCTGCCGGGATGCCGCCGCCCTGATGCCCAATGTCGGCCCGGGCGGCTAATGTCTGGTCATGGAGCGTCGCATTTTCGGGCTCGAAACGGAGTATGGCGTCACGTGCACCTACCGGGGGCAACGCCGGTTGTCGCCGGACGAGGTCGCCCGCTACCTCTTCCGCCGGGTGGTGTCCTGGGGCCGGTCGAGCAACGTCTTCCTCCGCAACGGCGCCCGCCTCTACCTCGACGTCGGCTCCCACCCGGAGTACGCGACGCCCGAGTGCGACTCGGTCATCGACCTGGTGGCGCACGACCGGGCGGGCGAGCGGATCCTGGAGGGTCTGCTCGTGGACGCCGAGAAGCGGCTGCACGACGAGGGCATCGCGGGCGAGATCTACCTGTTCAAGAACAACACCGACTCGGCCGGGAATTCGTACGGCTGCCACGAGAACTACCTGGTGTCCCGGCACGGGGAGTTCGGCCGGCTGGCGGACGTGCTCATTCCCTTCCTCGTCACCCGGCAGCTGATCTGTGGCGCCGGCAAGGTTCTGCAGACGCCGCGCGGTGCGGTCTTCTGCCTCTCCCAGCGCGCCGAGCACATCTGGGAGGGCGTCTCCAGCGCCACCACCCGCAGCCGGCCCATCATCAACACGCGCGACGAGCCGCACGCCGACGCGGAGCGCTACCGGCGGCTGCACGTCATCGTCGGCGACTCCAACATGAACGAGGTCACCACGCTGCTCAAGGTCGGCAGCGCCGACATCGTGCTGCGGATGATCGAGGCCGGCGTGGTCATGCGCGACCTGTCGCTGGAAAACCCGATCCGGGCGATCCGCGAGGTGTCCCACGACGTCACCGGCCGCCGCAAGGTGCGCCTGGCCTCCAACAAGGAGATCAGCGCCCTGGAGATCCAGCAGGAGTACTTCAGCAAGGCCAGCGAGTTCGTCGAGCGCCGCGGCGGCGACCAGACCGCCAAGCGGGTCGTCGAGCTGTGGGGGCGGGTCCTGCGGGCGGTCGAGACCGGCGACCTGGAGCCGGTGTCCCGGGAGATCGACTGGGTCACCAAGCTGCACCTCATCGAGCGGTATCAGCGCAAGAACGACCTCACGCTCTCCCACCCGCGGATCGCCCAGATGGATCTGGCGTACCACGACCTGCGCCGCGGCCGGGGCCTCTACGGGCTGATGGAGCGGCGCGGGCAGGTGGACCGGATCGCCACCGACCTGGAGATCTTCGAGGCCAAGGAGACGCCCCCGCAGACCACCCGGGCGCGCCTGCGCGGCGAGTTCATCCGGCACGCGCAGGAGAAGCGCCGCGACTTCACGGTGGACTGGGTGCACCTCAAGCTGAACGACCAGGCCCAGCGCACCGTCCTGTGCAAGGACCCGTTCCGGGCCTACGACGAGCGGGTGGAGCGGCTCATCGCCAGCATGTGAGCCGGCGCCGCTGGGTCGTCACCCCCGCGGCGGCAGCAGCGCGGCCGCGTGCCGCCCGGCTGCCGCGGCGGCGAGGAAGTAGGCCGGGTCCTCGGCGAGGCCGCGCCCCATCGTGCTCAGCCGCACCGGCGAGGCGCGCAGAGCGTCGTCGAGGCCGCCGGTCGACACCTCGACGATGCGGTGGGCGGTGATGCTGTGCGCCGAGGCGAGCGGGGCCAGCGCCGCCGCCACGCCCGCCGCCAGGTCGCCGGGCAGCGGGTGGGGCAGCACCAGGTCCGCCGGGCGCAGCGCCACCCGGCCGTACGCGGTCACGCTGTGGTGCGACAGGCCACGGTGCCGGGGGCGGGGGTCGGCGCCGGAGATCCGCAGTGAACCCACCGGCCGGCCGCCCAGCGTGGCCGCCGCGTTGACGGCCTCCCCGGTGCTCACCCCGGAGAAGCCCCACGGCGTGCCCGTACCCAGGTTGCCGGGTCCCTGGGCGACCACCGCGACGTCCGCGCCCAGCGCGTGCCGGGCGGCGAGCAGGCCCGCGTGGGTGTTGGTCGCCTCCAGGTCCCCGCCGAACGCCTGCCCGACGGTCACCGTGCCGGCCAGGTGCCCGCGCAGCCCGTCGAGCGTCCGCGAGAACCAGGCGGGCAGCGCGCCGCCGTCCGTCATCACGTACGCCACCCGCGCGTCCGGGCGGTCGGCGTGCAGCCCGGCGACGATCGCCGGCAGGGCGGAGTGCAGGTCGGCCGTGACCACCGGCATCCCGCCCAGGTCGTCGGCGGCCGCCAGCGCCGCCCGGTGCGGGGATGCCTCCTCGTCGGCGCCGAGGACGATGGCCTGCAGCGGCGTGTAGCGCGCCTTCACCAGGTGCCCGCCGGCGCGGGAGTCCACGGCGTCCGGCGGGTCGGCCGGCAGCCGGTCGGGCAGCGCGACCACCAGGGCGTAGCCGCCGGTGCCGAGGCCCATGGTCAACGCCCCGACGTTGAGCAGCACCCGGTCGCCGTCGCGCGGTTCACCCACCAGGGCGGGGTAGGCCAACGCCCGCAGCGACTCCGCGCCCACCCGCACGGTGACCTCCACCGCGCCGTGCCAGCGCCGACCCACGCCGGTGACCGTGCCGGACCGCCATCGCACCATGGCCGTGCAGGCTATCGGTCGAACGGGTGATCGAACGCGGGACGTCCGGGTGACCTGGTGCGGCGGCGGGGGCGCGCGCCCGCACCGGGCGGGTGGCGCTGCTAGCGTCGTGGTCGTGTCCCGCACCCGCACCGACCGGCTGGTGAACCTGGTCATCTGCCTGCTCTCGACGCGTCGCTTCCTCACCGCGGCGCAGATCGCCGGCACGGTGCCCGGGTACGAGCACAATCCGTCGGACCCGCGGGACCACGAGGCGTTCCAGCGCAAGTTCGAGCGCGACAAGGCCGAGCTGCGGGAGCTCGGCGTGCCGCTGGAGACGGGCACCGCGAGCGCCTTCGACACCGAGCCCGGCTACCGGATCGCCCGGCGGGAGTACGCGCTGCCCGACGTCCACCTGGAGCCCGACGAGGCCGCCGCGGTGGGCATCGCCGCCCGCCTGTGGCAGCACGCCGGCCTCGCCGCCGCGGCGTCGTCCGGGCTGGCGAAGCTGCGCGCCGCCGGCATCGACGTCGATCCGCAGGCCACGCTCGGCCTGGAGCCGGTGATGACCGTCGATCCCGCCTTCGGGCCGCTGACCGCGGCCGCGCGCGACCGGCGGACGGTCACCTTCGACTACCGCACGCCGGAGTGCGACGAGCCGGCGACGCGGCACCTGCAACCGTGGGGCGTCGTCTGCTGGCGCGGCCGGTGGTACGTGGTGGGGCACGACCTGGACCGGGCGGCCCCCCGCTGCTTTCGGCTGTCCCGGGTGGTGGGCCGGGTGCGCACGACCGGGGCGCCGGGGGCCTACGAGCCGCCCGCCGGCGTCGACCTGATCAGCCACGTGGCCCGCTGGTCCGGCCCGGTCGAGCGGGCCGGCCGGGCCACGGTGCTCGTGCGGCCCGGGCGGGCCGCCGGGCTGCGCCGGTGGGCCACGCGCGTCGAGCCGGGGCCGACGGGCGACAGGCTGGTGCTGCGGTACGCCGACGTGGAGTTCCTGGCCGGCCAGCTCGTCGGGTACGGCGCCGACGTGCGGGTCCTCGACCCGCCGGAGGTGCGGGAGGCGGTCATCCAGCGGCTCAAGGAGATCGCCGCGCAGCACGAGGAGCCAGCCACCGGCGCCCGGACGCCGGCGTGAGCGAGCGCAGCCAGAGTGAGCGCGGTGGTGCGCCGGCGCAGCGGGGTGGCGGCCGGGCCTCCGCCGACAGGTTGGGCAGGCTGCTGAACCTCGTGCCGTACCTGCTGGCCCGGCCGGGGATCGCGGTGGCCGACGCGGCCGCCGACCTGGCCGTGACCCAGCGGCAGCTGCGGGAGGATCTGGAGCTGCTGTGGGTGTGCGGGCTGCCGGGGTACGGCCCGGGCGACCTCATCGACATGGCCTTCGACGGGGACCGGGTGACGATCACCTACGACGCGGGGATCGACCGGCCCCTGCGGCTGACCCCGGACGAGGCGCTCGCGCTGGTGGTGGCCCTGCGCATGCTGGCGGAAACACCGGGCATGGGCGACCGGGACGCCGTGGAGCGCGCGCTGGCGAAGCTGGAGTCCGCGGCGGGTGAGCTGGCCGGGGCGCCGGTGGCGGTCCGGATGCCGGGCAACGCGGACCGGTTGGCCGCCATCCGGGCGACCGTGGAGCGGCGTCGCGCGCTGCGGATGACGTACTACACCGCGACCCGCGACGAGACGACCGAGCGGGTGGTGGACCCGATTCGCGTGTTCATGGTCGCCGGGCGGGCGTACCTGGAGGCGTGGTGCCGGCGGGCCGAGGCGGTTCGGCTGTTCCGGGTCGACCGCATCGACGGGCTCGCCGAGCTGCCGGAGCCGGCCGCGCCGCCGCCGCAGGCACAGCCCCGCGACGTCACCGAGGGCGTGTTCCAGCCGGGGCCGGACCTGCCGATGGTGACCTTGCGGGTGGGCCGCGGTGGCCGCTGGATCACGGAGTACTACCCCTGCGAGCGCGTGGACAACACCGGTGGCGGGCAGTGGCTGGTGTCGCTCCGGGTCACCGACCTGTCCTGGGCGCGCCGGTTCGTGCTCGGCCTGGGCCCGGACGTGACCGTGGTGAGCCCGCCGGAGCTGGTGGCCGACGTGCGGCAGCGGGCGGCGGCCGCCCTCGCGGCGTACGACGTGCTGCCGGACCCGGAGCGTTAGGCTGTCGACCGTGATGACTCCGGTGGCGGTCGGCGTGGTGGTGCTCGGGTTGGTCATCCTGGCGCTGGCGGCGCTGCCGCTGGCCGGCCGGCTGGTCGGGCTGCGGCGCGCGGTCCTGCGCCTGCTGGGCCGCCAGCGGGAGGCCGAGCAGTTGCAGGCGGCCGTGCTGGCCATGCAGGAGCGGCTGGCGGTGCTGGAGGGGAAGGTGCGCACGGCGCAGCGCCGGGCGGCGGCCATCCAGACGCGCCGGGCGGACGGCTGACGTCCCCTCTGTGGTGAATTGCGCGGTTGGCGCCGTTGCCGGCCAGCCAGCGGTCGCCGGATCTTCACCGCGGACGCCTCATCCGGCGGCGCCAGAGGTATGGCACTGCACCGCCACCCACGTACGATGGGCTGGACGCCCCATCACCGACCGACCCACCCCTCTGGAGTTCTCATGCCCGGCATCCTGAAGCCCTGGCACATCGCCGTCCTGGTGGTGGTGCTGGTGCTCCTCTTCGGTGCGAAGCGGCTCCCGGACGCGGCCCGCTCGCTCGGCCGCTCGCTGCGGATCATCAAGGCCGAGACCAAGGGCCTGGTCGACGACGACAAGGACCTGGCGGAAAAGGCCGACGCGCAGTCCGCCCGCCAACCCCTGCCGCCGAACGGTGCCGTGCCGCAGACCCAGCAGCCGCCGGTCGCGCCGTACACCGATCCGGTGCAGCGCGTCCGCGACAACTGAGGCTGCCCTCCCGTGGCCTTCGCGCTGAGGCGGCGCGGGCCGACCAGCTTCGACCGGGCCGCCGACGGCTCGATGACGCTGATCGAGCACGTCCGCGAGCTCCGTAACCGACTGTTCTGGGCCTCCGTAGCCGTCCTCGTCGGGTTCGGCATCGGCCTGTGGCAGGCGCCGACGGTGCTCGAGCTGATCCAGGAGCCGTACTGCGCGCTGCCCGAGGCGCAGACGCCCACCGGGCAGTGCAACTTCGTGTTGCTCGGCGCCGCGGACGCGGTGCTGCTCAACCTCAAGGTCGGCCTGTGGGTGGGGTTGATCCTGGCGTCCCCCGTCTGGCTCTACCAGCTCTGGGCGTTCGTCGCCCCGGGCCTGCACCGGCACGAGCGCCGGTACGCCTACCTGTTCGTGGCGATCGCCGCCCCCCTGTTCATGGCGGGCTCCGTGCTGGCGTTCTTCGTCGTGCAGAAGGGGCTGCAGTTCCTCCTCAGCTTCGCCGGGCAGGACATCCAGACGACCCTGGAGATCACGCGGTACGTCTCGTTCGTGACGAACATGATTTTGATCTTCGGGGTTGCCTTCGAGTTCCCGCTCGTCGCGCTCATGCTCAACGTCGTCGGCGTCGCCAGCGGCCGCCGGCTGCTGAGCTGGTGGCGGATCGCGGTGTTCGCCTTCTTCGCCTTCTCCGCCGTCGTCACGCCCACCCCCGACCCGTTCGGCATGACCGCCCTGGCGCTGTGCCTGTCGGCCCTGTACTTCATGGCGGTCGGCGTGGCACTGCTCAACGACAGGCGGCGCGGCCGAGGGAAGGAACTCTACGAGGGGCTGGACGACGACGCCCCGTCGCCGCTGGCGTTCGACCGCGAGGAGGTCGAGCGGGGCGAGCCGGTGGACGCCGTCACTCCCGTGCCGGCGCCCCTACCGGTGGACCGCCGGTACGACGACTTCACCTGACCGGCGCGTCGTCGCGGCGGTTCGACCGGCCCGGATACCGTGCTGCCGTGATCGATCCGACCGCCCCCGTCGCCGTCCTGGCCAACCCGCGCGCCGGCCGCGGCCGGTACCGCGGCCTGCTGCCCAGGCTGCACGAGCGGCTGGCCGCCGCCGGCCGCCCGATGCGGCCGTTGTGGGCCGGGACACCCGCGGAGGCCGAGCTGGCGTGCCGGGCGGCCGTCG